>JAVBSA010000187.1:0-17556 GCA_031556915.1 Victivallis sp. | reverse complement strand
CTGCGGAAAGTCGACGACCCTGCGCATGATCGCCGGCCTCGAGGAGATTTCCAGCGGCGAGCTGATCATCGACGGCGCGCCGATGAACAACGTGCCGGCCAAAAACCGGGACATCGCCATGGTGTTCCAGAACTATGCCCTATACCCCCACATGTCGGTTTACGACAACATGGCGTTCGGCCTGAAGCTGCGTAACTTCTCCAAGGAAGACATTCAGTACCGCGTGATGGAAGCGGCCAAGATTCTCGGGCTGGAAGAATATCTCGAGCGCCGTCCGAAGCAGCTTTCCGGCGGTCAGCGCCAGCGTGTCGCCGTCGGCCGTGCGATCGTGCGCAAGCCCAAGGCGTTCCTCTTCGACGAGCCGCTTTCGAACCTCGACGCCAAGATGCGTGTTCAGATGCGTACTGAAATCTCCAAGTTGCACCAGCATCTTGAGAGCACGATGATTTACGTCACGCACGACCAGACCGAGGCGATGACGATGGGCGACCGTATTTGCGTCATGAAGGACGGCATCATCCAGCAGGTCGCCGAGCCGATCGAGCTGTACGACAACCCCTGCAACAAGTTTGTCGCGGGTTTCATCGGAACTCCGCCGATGAACTTCTTCGACGGCATGATTGTGGAAAAGAACGGCAAGCTTTGCTTTACCGAGCCCGGTTTCGAGTTCGTGATTCCGCCGGAATGGAAAGAAAAGCTTGCTCCGTACAAGGACAAGAAGGTTTGTTTCGGCGTGCGTCCGGAAGACATCGGCACGGAAGAAGCCGAAAAGAATCCGGATATGCCCCGCGTCAAGGCCAAGATCGAGGTGGTCGAGCCGATGGGTTCGGAAACCTACGTTTACCTCAATACCGGCGAGAACACCTTCATCGCCCGCGTCGATCCCCACAAGAAGCTGCGTGTCGGCGAACAGGAGAGCATTGCGGTTCTGCTGCGCAAGGCGCACGTCTTCGACGGGGCGACGGAAGTCACGATTATCTGATGAGCGGGGCGGCGAAAGCCGCCCGGATCCGGGGGGCGCACAGCCCCCTGGCGATGTTGTACACACGATTTTTCATATGAAAAGTCGTGGGCTGCGGCAACGCGCCACTGTCACTTTTTTTCGCGATACCGCGAAAAAAGCGCCGGCGCTTTTGCTGAGAAGATGTTTGAGATACGCCGCTGACGCGGCTACCGTTTCGCTCCCAGCCGCCCACGGGCGGCTTCGGGGGAGCGACCAGCCGATGGGCTGGACGGGGCCGCTTTGCGGCCTTACTTTTTTTTGCCGCTTCGCGGTTTTTTTTATTTTTATTTTTTAGAGGTTAACACTTATGAGAGAGCTGCTTCACCGCGAGTATCGCAGCCAGACCCCGTTCCGTAACTACCTCAACTTTTACGCGCAATGGAAGTGGCGTCTGATCGGCGCCTGGTTCATGTATTTCGTCAAGGCCTCGCCGGGGTTCATCCTGCCGATCCTGACGGCCGAACTGATCAACATGATCACCAATTCCACCCTGACGCACGAACAGATTTTCACCCGGCTATGGATCATTCTGGGCATCGGCTTCTTCGCCATCGCCCAGAACGTGCCGACCCATATGTATTATATCTGGCTGATGAGCGTACCCTGCCGGACGGTGGAGCGCGATCTGCGCTCGGCACTCTGCACGCGGCTTCAGCACTTATCGATTCCCTATCACTCTTCCAGCAAAATGGGGTCGCTGCAGAATAAAGTGACGCGCGACGTCGAAAGTATTGAGAATATGACCCGGATGCTGCTCGATGTGATTCCGCATATTTTCCTTTCGGTCGGTGTTGCGATCACGATGACGATCATCAAAGCGCCGATTTTTTTGCTTTTCTATGTGGCGGCGGTTCCGATCGCGGTTATTCTGGTGCGATTGATTCACAAAGCGATGCGGGAACGCAACCGCGACTTCCGGCAGAGCATCGAGGATATGTCCGGCAAAGTGACGGAAATGCTCCGGCTGATCCCGATTACACGCGCCCATCATGTTGAAGACGTGGAAATCAACCGGGTCAACGAACGGTTCGAGCGGATCCGTGCGACGGGTCTCAGGGTGGACTACATCAACTCGGTTTTCGGTTCGGTGAGCTGGGTGCTGCTGATGCTCTTCAATCTGGGAACGCTGGTTTTGATCGTCTATTTCTACCTGAAAGGGTTCATGAAAATCGGGATCGGCGACATCGGGCTTCTTACCGGATATTTCGGTACGATTACTCAAACTGTGCTGATGGCAATGAACTGCGTGCCTGGAATCACCAAGGGGTTGGAATCGGTCCGTTCCGTCGGGGAGGTATTGGAGTGCCCCGACATCGAGCTCAACACCGACAAACCGGCCGCGATCGATGTGAAGGGCGATTTTGTTTTCGATCATGTCAGTTACAACTATCCGGGCAATGAGAAACACGCGCTCGACGATGTTTGTCTGCATGTCAGGGAGGGGGAGACGATTGCCCTGGTCGGTTCTTCCGGCGCCGGCAAATCGACGCTGGCGCATCTGGTGATCGGTTTTATCCGTCCCGGCGCGGGGCGGGTATTGCTGGACGGGCGCGACATGAACGAGCTGGATTTGCGCAGTTACCGCAAATTCATTTCGGTGGTGACGCAGGAGACGCTTTTGTTTGACGGTTCGATTCGCGACAACATCTGTTACGGGATTCAGCCGACGGAATTTGAATTGATGGATGCGGTTCGCAATGCGGGCCTGCTGGACTTTGTGGAATCGTTGCCTGAGGGGTTGGATACGCGTGTGCGTGAGAATGGCGCGCGTCTTTCGGGGGGTCAGAAGCAGCGTTTGGCGATTGCGCGTGCGTTGTTGCGTGATCCGCGTATTTTGATTCTGGATGAGGCCACCAGTGCGTTGGACGTGGAATCCGAGGCTCAGATCAAGCAGGCGCTTGACCGGTTGATCAAGGGTCGTACGACGTTCATTGTGGCTCACCGGTTGTCGACGATTCGTTCTGCGGACCGGATTGTGGTGATGCAGAACGGGCGGATTGTGGAGATCGGGACGTGCCGGGAGTTGATTGCGCTGGACGGGATTTACGCCGAGATGGAGCGGAAGTCGAACTTGGCGAACGCCTGATCGAGTAACAAAAAAAGAAAAACCGCGAAGCGGCAAAAAAAGGCGGCGCAGCCGCCAGGCCCCACCATCGTGGGGTCGTGATCCAACGGCGAAAGCGTTGGTCGCCCGTCTCCAACGGGCGAAACGGTAGCCGCGAAGCGGCGTATCTTTAAAATACCTCACAGCAAAAGCGCCGGCGTTTTTTTGGCGCGAAGCAACAAAAAAATGACAGTGGCGCGTTGCTGCATCCGGAAGGTGCTGCATATGTCCGGCCGCCGCAACGCGCTGCCGTCACCGCAAAAAATCGCTGCGCTCATTTTTGCGGGACAGCGCTTATGCGGATAAGGATGTTCCAATACGCCGCTGCGCGGCTACCGTTTCGCCCGTTGGAGACGGGCGACCAGCGCAATTCGCGCGCTGGACTGCGACCAGCCGATGGGCTGGACGGGCCGCTTCGCGGCCTTACTTTTTTTGCCGCTTCGCGGTGTTTCTTTTTTTGTTACCCGCTCCGCACAGCTTCAGGATCAACGCAAAAAACACCAGCACCGAAAGCACGTACAACAGCACCCCCGCCTGAAACTCCGCAATTCTCAGCACTTCTTTTTGCCAATTTTTCTCCGGTTTCCAGAAATACACCCCCAACGCCGCCAGAAACATCAGGACAAACAACAACGGCACCCCAAGTCGCGCCCCCTCCAGATCGGACCTGCTTAACGTGATCTGCGACCCGATCATCAGAATCAGATAAACCCATAAGCAAAGCTGCCATTGGAAAGTCTGAAACCACATCCACCAGAGTGAAATGAAGTTGCGCAACCCGCCGGGCAGATATTCAGCAGGTACCAGAAGCAGCGTAAGCCCGAAAATCGCCGCATACCCACCCCAGAGCGGCGCCGTTCCAATAAAAAAATGACCGAGCCGCTGCCGAGGGCTGGCCGGATCGTAGGCGTGATCCACATATCCCAGAGAGCCGTTTTTTTGAGGAGAGAAGAAGACGACTTTCTTCACCTTATGCCCGAAAATCAGGCAGGCCAACGCATGGAACGCTTCATGGAGCATCACCCCGGGCGCCGTCAGCCAGGCAGTGAAAGTCATCCCGAATACGCCGGTAAGTGAATTGCGGAAGAATGAGGAAACGAATTGCATCGCCGCCCCGAACAGGAAAAGAAGAAACAGCACGGCAAGCGTCAGGCTGCCCGACGCCAGCAATGCATCCAAAACGATTTGAAGATAATGATCCATCCCGATTCCTGAAGCTGCCGGCCCGGCAGCAACGCGCCACTGTCACTTTTTCTGGGCGGAGGATAATGACCGCGACCCCACAATGGTGGGGCCGGGCGGCTGCGCCGCCTTATTTTTTTGCCGCTTCGCGGTATTTATTTATTTTTTCAGCCCCGGAAGATGAAGAACACCGCCCCCGCAATACACAGCGCCGCCCACAGATAATTCCAGGACAACTGCTCTTTCATATAAAAAAGCGAAAACGGCACAAACACCGAAAGCGCAATCACTTCCTGCATGATCTTAAGCTGCCCCAGCGAAAGCTCCGCATGGCCGATCCGGTTGGCCGGAACCTGAAGCAGGTATTCGAAGAAAGCAATCCCCCAACTCGCCAGCGCCGCAATAAACCAGGCCCGGCCGGAGAGATTGCGCAGGTGGGCATACCAGGCGAAAGTCATGAAGACGTTCGACACCGTAAGCAACGCGATGCATTTGACGATCGGAGACATAACCCTTACCAGACCGGTTCCAGGGAGAGGACTTTCACCTCGTTGGGCGAAAATTTAACGGGAAATGAAAAGACGACCCATTGCGCATCCCCCGCCTTGCAGTCGACCGCCGCCGAAGCACGGCCGATCTCCTCCATCTTCGCATTGAGCGCGTAAACCGTGAGCTGCCCCTTGTAAGGAGTGTTGAAAATCAGGTATTGCTCGAAACGGCCCGGAAAAAACTTCGACCCGCCGGCATCGATCTTGAACGCATCGAACTTTTCACTCTTCCAAACCGACGGCGGCTCCACGTAAAAGTCGCCCGGCTTGGAGTCGGCGCCCTCTTGCGGAGCCGAGTTGTCCCGGTCGAACTTGACGAGCGGCCGGTTCGGCAGCAGACGGAAGTCCGGCGCAGGGCGCAAAGGCTCGAACGCCGCCCAGCGCTGTTCCCGGCGCGCATCCACCCCGGAACACCCGAAAAGGTAAAAAATGAGCCCGGACAGGGCGAAAAACGACAAAATAGTTCTCATCGCGATGTTTCTCTCGGTTTTTGATTTGAAAACAGTTGGTTGCCACATTATTATAATAGAGAATGGAATCACTCCTTATGCAAGGAGCTACTTGAATCTTTTTGTGTGAATTTATTCAGAATGTTCATGCGGAACCGCGCCGGTGTCACCATGGCAGCCGAAACCAACCTCGGACTGCGTAGAAGTCGCAATGAAGATTGCTTCTGTTGCTTCGTCCCGCCCAGGCGGACGAGCGCGCTCGCCATCGTCGCCGACGGCGTCGGCGGCCATTCCAACGGCGCCATGGCAAGTTTAATCTGTTGCCGCGACCTCGCCGAAGCATATTATAAGGTGGGGGACGACGCCATTATCCGCCCCCCCACAGCATCCGCCTTTCTTTATGAAAGCATTCGGCAGATCAACCGCAAAATGTTCGGACGCAACTTTTTCGATCGCGTCCCGAGACCCATGTCAAGCACCATCATCGCCGCCTTGTACCTGCCGGAAACCGTGATTTTCGCCAGCGCCGGCGACAGCCGGCTCTACGAGTTCCACCCCGATGACGGTTTGGTACAGCTTTCCTCCGACCACTCCTTCTCGGCGGAATATGCGAAAACACATGGCTGCCCGCCCCCCGGGGCCGAACGCATGCGGAACCTGATTGTCCGCGCCGTCGGCCCCCGTTCCGAGCTGGAGCCGGAGATTCATATCATGCCGCGCCGGATCGCCAGCCGCTATATGCTCTGCTCGGACGGCGTCTCAGGAATCGTTTCCGCCGAAGAGATCGCCGGAATCATGGCGGACTCGGCGACTCCCCGCGTCGCAGTCGACAGCATTTTGCGGCAGGCATTGCTCCACGGCGCGCACGACAACGTGACCGCGGTCGTGGTTTTTCCGGATTTCGACAAGGGATAACAACGCAATGCTGCTGGAAGTGGAAGACCTGAAAGTTTATTACCCGGTTCGAAGCGGATTGTTCCGGCCGAAACGGTTCCTGCGCGCCGTCGACGGAGTCTCCTTCTCCCTCGGCGCCGGCGAGACGATCGGGCTGGTCGGCGAATCCGGCTGCGGCAAAAGCACCCTCGGCCGGGCGCTGGTGCGCCTGGAAGACCCGAAGGCCGGCAAGGTGCTCTTGAACGGCAGCGATATGGCCGCGCTCAAAGGGAAGGAATTGCGGCGCGCCCGCAAGAATTTCCAGATGATCTTTCAAGACCCCTACGGTTCGCTGAATCCGAGGCTTTCGATTTTTTCCGCGCTGGATGAGGTGATCAAACTTCACTTCAAACTCTCCGCGCCGGAACGGCGGAAACGGGCGGAACAACTTCTGGAACGGGTCGGGCTGGGCGCCGATGCGCTCGACCGGTATCCCCATGAATTCTCCGGCGGCCAGCGCCAGCGGATCGGCATCGCCCGCGCCCTGGCCGCGGAACCGGCTTTCATCGTGGCGGACGAACCGGTCTCCGCGCTCGACGTGAGCGTACAGGCCGCGATCATCAACCTGCTGGACGAAATCCGCCGTGAGACCGGAACGAGCTTTCTTTTCATTGCCCACGACCTCGCGGTGGTCGAGCATATTTCCTCGCGGATCCTGGTCATGTATCTCGGGCGCGTGGTGGAATCGGGCCCGTCGAAGGAGCTGGTGAAGCACCCCTTTCATCCCTACACCAAAGCACTGCTTTCGGCGGTGCCGACGGTGGACGACGCGGGGCGGAAACGGATCGTTCTTGCGGGCGACGTGCCCTCGCCGCTTTCTCCTCCGCCGGGGTGCCCTTTTCACCCGCGCTGCCCGAGAGCCGAAGAGCGCTGCCGGCGGGAAGTTCCGCCGCCGGTTTCGCCGGACGGGCACCCCGACCGGCTTTCGCGCTGCTTCTTCAATGAGTAGGACGCAAAAAATCATATTTTCATGATATTTTTTGATCGCGGATGTTGTAAAATACTTTCTGAAGAGTATATTGCGAATGAATCTATTTCATGTTTTTCAACATAATGCGGATACAGTAATATGGCAGACAATCCGAAATTGACGGTTCTGTACGAGAAGCTGCGGGGCAAGGTATTTGAGTTGGACAAAGAGGTGATGAGCGTCGGCCGTCGTGACGGCAACGATATCGTCATCAAAGACTCCAGCCTGAGCGGTCACCACGCGGACCTGATCCGCCAGGATCACGAGGGCAAAGTCGTTTATGTTCTCCGCGACAACGGCAGCACCAACGGCACCCGGGTCAACAACGTTCCCATCACCGAGCAGCCGCTCAAAAATTCCGATATTATTCTGTTCGGCGGCGTGGAAGTCCTGTTCGACGGCAGCGGCGGCGCGGATACGCAGATCGGCAGCACGACAGTTACGATCGACATCTCCCAGCTGGACAGTTCCACGTCGACGGTTCCCAAAATGAACACCTACGATCCCTTTGCGGAAAGCACCGAGAAAAAAAGCAAAATGTTCCAGCGGATGATGCTTCTCGTTTATATCCTGCTGGCGATCGGCGTCGTGTTTGTGATCGGTGTTGTGGTTTATTCGATTTTCAACATCGGGCAATCCGCCTCCTGACGCGGATTGAAGAGTCGTTTTTGAATCCGTCGAGGAAGGAATTCGGCTGGAGGCCGGTCTTTCCGGCGACGGATTTGTGTATTCAGAGAAAGAGAGAATGATATGAGCAATGATTTCAAGCGCAATCCGGACGACCGGCCGGGGCGTGAAAAAGACGATATGGAAAAACGCCCCGGCAAAGAACCGGCCGGCAAACGGCTCATGCCGCAGCGGTCGAGCCGCGCCGCACTGGTCTGGCTGATCCTTTTCATGGTTCTGGCCACGCTGCTGCTTTACAAGAGCAACGGCGCGGGCAAGTCGAGCGAAATCACCCAGTCCGAATTCGAGCAGTACCTTCAGGCCAAGCAGATTGTTTCGGTCGACCTGACCAGCGAAACCGGCACGGTGATGACCGGCAAGGGGAAATACCGCCTGGAAGGCGCCGCCGAAGAGACCGCATTCAAGACCCGGCTCGTTTATACCGATGCGCTGGATGCGCTCCTGAAGCAGAGCTCCGCCAAAGTCACCATCAAGGGAAACAACGCCGGGCTCTGGAGCTTTCTGCTGTACGGGCTGCTGCCGCTTCTGGTCCTCATCGCATTCATCTATTTCTTCGCGATGCGGCAGATGCGCCAGTCGGGCAAAAACGCGATGGATTTCGGCAAGAGCAAGGCGCGGATGATTCCGCCCGACGAGCTCAATATCCGGTTCGACGACATCGCCGGCGCGGATGAAGCCAAGGAAGAGGTTCGCGAAATTGTGGACTACCTCAAGGATCCGCTCCGTTTCCAGCTGGTCGGCGGCCAGATTCCCAAGGGGTGCCTGGTGGTCGGCGAGCCCGGAACCGGCAAAACCCTGATCGCCAAGGCGGTCGCCTGCGAAGCGGGAGTTCCCTTCTTCTCGATCAGCGGTTCCGACTTCGTTGAAATGTTCGTCGGCGTCGGCGCGAGCCGTGTCCGCGATATGTTCGATCAGGCGCGCAAAAACATGCCCTGCCTCATCTTCATCGATGAAATCGACGCCGTGGGGCGTTCCCGTTTCTCCGGCTGGGGCGGCGGGCACGATGAACGCGAGCAGACGCTGAACGCGATGCTGGTCGAGATGGACGGGCTCGAAAGCCGCAACGGCGTGATCGTTCTCGCCGCCACCAACCGCCCCGACGTGCTGGACCCGGCGCTGCTCCGGCCCGGCCGGTTCGACCGTCAGGTGGTGATGGACCTGCCCGATATCCAGGGCAGGCGCCAGATTCTCGATGTCCACATCAAAAAGGTCAAGGCCCAGGAATCGATCAACCTCGACGTGGTCGCGCGGACGACGCCCGGTTTCAGCGGCGCCGACCTCGCCAACCTGATCAACGAAGCGGCGTTGCTCGCGGCGCGTTACAACCGCGAAGCGGTCACCCAGGCGGAGCTGGAAGAGGCGCGCGACAAAGTCGCCTACGGCCGTGAACGGCGCAGCCGGCGGATTCCCGAGCATCAGAAGCGGAGCACCGCCTATCACGAAGCGGGCCACACCCTGATCGCGCTCCACAACCGTTATGCGACGCCGTTGCACAAGGTGACGATCATTCCGCGCGGGCAGTCGCTCGGCGCCACCTATATGATGCCCAAGGAGGACGTCTACAACAAGACGAAGCTCGAACTCCTGGCCGATATCGAAATGGGGATGGGCGGCCGGGCGGCGGAAGAGCTGGTCTTCAAGGATGTCTCCACGGGGGCGTCGATGGATATCCAGATGGGAACCCACATGGCGCGCCAGATGGTCTGCCGTTTCGGGATGAGCGACAAGCTCGGGCCGGTGAAATACGGCAATTTCCAGGCGCATCCGCACGTTCGGCTGGATGCCTCGCCGGAAGAGGGCGTCAGCCCGGAAACCGCCCGCGAGATCGACCTGGAAATCAGAAGCATCATGGACCGCGCGCAGAAATCCGCGCTGGATACGCTCCGCCGCCACCGCAGCCAGCTCGATAAACTTGCCGAGGCGCTGCTGGAACGCGAGACGCTCTCGATCGATGAAATCACGGCGTTGCTGGCAATCACACCCGAATGGGAGCGAACCGAAGAGCCGGGTGCGGTTCTGCGGCCGGTCCTGCCTGCGGACGATGCTGCCCCCGAAGGCGTTTGAGCGGACGCGGGAGGGCGCTTCCCTCCATTGCCGGGTTCAGCCCGGCGCGTCGCGGAGCGGCATTGCCGGGGCGTATGGCGAGGATGCGGTGAAGATCGCGCTCGCCTCTCCCCCTGTCGACGGCAAGGCCAATAAGGAGCTTTGCGCCATGCTGGCAAAGCTCTGCAACGTCCCCAAGGCGGATGTGTCGGTATTGAGCGGGGAGACCAGCCGCTCCAAACGGGTCGGCATCCGGGGCGTAACGCCCGAGGATTTGATGAAGCTTCTTGATAATTGAGGTTTTTTATATGAATCGCAAAGCAGTTATTTTTTTGGGCGACGGCATGGCTGACGAGCCGTTGGAGGAATTGGGCGGCCGCACGCCGCTGGAGGCGGCAAATACGCCGGCGATGGATTCCATCGCGCGCCTCGGGATGAGCGGCACGTTCCTGACGCTGCCGGAGGGGTTGCCGACCTCTTCGGACGTGGCGAATATGTCGGTGCTCGGGTTTTATCCGGAGAAGAATTATCCGGGCCGGGGCCCGATCGAAGCGGTGAGCCAGGGGATTCACCTGGGACCCGACGACGTGGCGTTCCGCTGCAACCTGGTCTATGTTTCGCCGGACAATGTGCTGCGCGACTATTCGGCGGGACACATCGACAACGAAACGTCGCTGACGCTGATGAACGCGCTGCAGGAGAAGTTCGGCGGCGATCTGCTGACCTTTTATCCCGGGGTGAGTTACCGGAATCTTCTGGTGTTGCACGGGAAACAGTTTTCGGACAAGGTGGATTATTTCAAGCCGGATTCCTCGCAGGATATTCCGGTGGCGGAACTGCGCCTTTCCCCTGCCGACGCCTCCCCCGAAGCGGCTTATACGGTTCAATTTCTGCGGAAACTGGAAGACGAGGCTGCTTCGTTTCTGGCCAACCACCCCGCCAACGCGGGCAAGCGTTCGCCCGGCAACCGGATCTGGCCGTGGAGTCCCGGCCGGGCGCCGCATCTGCCGGCGTTCAGCGAAGAATATGCCGGCCGGCGCGGAGCGGTGATCAGTGCCGTCGACGTGATCAAGGGAATCGGCAAATGCAGCAAAATGACGGTGCTCGAGGTTCCCGGCGCGACCGGATTTCTCGACACCAATTATGAGGGTAAAGTGAAAGCTGCGCTGTCTGCGCTGGTCGATCACGATTTCGTCTATCTCCACGTCGAAGCGATCGACGAGTGCGGCCACCTGGGGGATCTCAAGCTCAAGATGCAGGCGATCGAGGAGTTCGACGCGAAGATCGTCGCGCCGATGCTGAAAGCGCTCGAGGGCAAACCGATCAACTTCGCCGTGCTGCCGGATCACCCGGTTCCGGTGAAATTGCGCATGCACACCACGACGCCGGTTCCGCTGGCGGTGTGCGGGCCCGGGTTTCCGGCGGATGCGGTTCAGGAGTACAGCGAGCGCCTGGCTCCGACCGGGGCGCTGGGATTCCTGAAGGGGAATGAACTGGTTAGGAAACTTCTGGAACTTGCGTAACGCGAAGAAAGATTTTACCCTATGCAGAAATGGTTCGCTTTGCCGTTGTTTCGTTCGCCGTATTTTTACCTGACGATTTTTTTTGTTCTCCTGGTTCTCGCGACCAATCTGGATGGGACCGGAATCTATTCCGCGCACGAAGCCCGCAACGGCTTCATTGCGCGGAACATGCTGCGGAGCGGAAATTTTCTCGATATGCAAGTTCCGTTCGGCGATGTCTATGAGAAGCCGATCCTGACCTATTGGCTCACCGCGGTTTCCGGCACGATTTTCGGCCTTGCCGGCGATCCGGCCGGCTCGATGGTGGAGCTGGCGGTCCGGCTGCCGCAGCTGATCGTCGCGTTGCTGACCGTGTTCGGGGCGGCGCTTCTGGGGGGGCGGATTTACGGAAGAGATACCGGGCTCCTGGCGGCCGCCGTGCTGGCCGGCGCGGTTCTGTTCAATACGCAGGCCCGGATTGCCCGGACCGACATGATGCTGGCCTTCTGCTGTACCTGGAGTATGGTTTTCCTGTATTTCGGTTATTTGCAGGAGCGGAAGGTCAACTGGCGGATCTATGGGTTCTATCTGGCCATGGCGGCGGGGATGATGTTCAAGGGGCCGGTCATCGTCATTCTTTCGGGCCTGGTGGTGCTGGCGATGATGATCTACGACCGGGACTGGAAGATGCCTTTCAAGCTGCGCCCGTTCACCGGAGCGCTGGTTTTTCTGTTGTTCGGCTGTTCCTGGTATGTGTTCGAATCGATCCGGACGGACGGGGAATTTTTCCGCGAATTCATCCTGGCTCAGAATGTGAACCGCTTTACCGGTTCTTCGGATTTCCGGGGCGGGGAGTGGATGCACCCTCTCTATTACTTCCAATATCTGCTGGTCGGTTTTCTGCCCTGGTCGATTTTCGCTTTGATCGGTTTGATCGTGAAATGGAAACCGATCGTGAAGCGCCAACTCCGGCCGGAGACGATTTTTCTTCTGGCCTGGTTTCTGACGGGATTTGTGTTCTTCAGCTTTTCGGCGTTGAAACGTTCGGCCTATCTTCTGCCGCTTTACCCGGCGGTGGCGATTCTGACGGCGCGTGCGATCATTCTTTTCTGTGAAAACGGCAAAGCAATTTCGAAGCGCTGGCGGATTGCGTGGGGGGTATTGGCCGTCCTGCTGATCTCGGTATTCTGTGTGAATCAGTTGGGGTGGTTCCATACCCTGGGGGAAGCGGTGGTCGCCAGGCGGGTGAAATTCATTTCCAAATCCGACGGGGTATCGATTCTGCAATGCAGCGATCTGGCATCGGCGAACGCCTGGCTGTTCGGGATCGCACTGGTGTTGGTTTGCGGGTTGCTGCTTTACTGGCTGCTGCTGTTGGAGAAGCGTCGTTTTTATGCGGCGCTGTTGATTTTCTGCGGACTGGTCGGGGTAAGCTGGGCGGCGTACCATATCTGGTGTGATCCGATCATCAGTGAGGGCAAGAGCGTGCGTGCCTTTGCGCTGGAGGCGGCTTCGCAGATTCCGGCCGGGGGATGTTACCGTTATGTCGGGGATTACACAAACGAGTTGATTTTCTATGTCGACCGCCCCTATGTGATCGGGAAAGAGGAAGCGGAAGCGGAGTGCGGGTATCTCATTTACAGTTACCGCGCAAAGAAGAAGCCGCAGACATTTGGGGCGGAGTGGGAATTGCTGCTGGAGTCGCCGGAAAAGCATGAACGCCCGGCAAAGCTCTACCGCCTGAAAAAATAAAAAAAGCGAATGCGATTCGAGACTTGACGAAACAATGTTTGCGATGTATTTTTCATTTCGGGGGAAATAACTTATGAATATGCACGTACAGGAACTTTTGAAACGTTTTCCGGTTTTGGCGCCTTGCGCCGAACCGATTGACCGCATGATTGCGACGGTAACCGGGGCGTTTCGGGAGGATCATACTCTTTTTACCTGCGGCAATGGCGGAAGCGCCGCCGATGCCGATCATATTTGCGGTGAGTTTCTGAAGGGATTTCTGCGCCGCCGTCCCCTGGGGGTTGAACTCCGGAAGGAATTTGCCTGTTTCGGCGAAGAGGGGGCCGATATTGCCGGCAAGCTTCAGATGGGGTTGCGTTCCGTTTCTCTTTTGAGCCACCCCGGATTTTTTTCCGCTTTCTGCAACGACGTCGATCCCGACCTGGTTTTTGCGCAGCAGCTCTGGGCGCTCGCGCGCCCGGGCGACGTGTTGCTTGCCATTTCGACCGGCGGCGGCGCGGTCAACGTCAAGAAAGCGTTGATGACGGCGAAAGCGAAGGGGGTCAAAACGATTCTTCTGACCGGGAACAAGCACGGCGTCTGCGAACAATACGCAGATCTGGTGATTGCCGTTCCGGACAGCGAGACGTTCCGGATCCAGGAATTGCATCTCCCGGTTTATCACACTCTCTGTGCGGCGGTCGAAGCGGAGTTCTTCCATGAGTGAGAAGATCCGCCACGTCGCCATTATCATGGACGGCAACGGCCGCTGGGCCGAATGCCGGAAGCTCCCCCGCATGGAGGGGCACCGCCAGGGCGCCCGTCAGATTTCGGAGATGATCCAGGCGGCGAAAGATCACGGCATCGATTACCTCACGCTCTATGCGTTCAGCACGGAGAATTGGAAGCGCTCCCCGGCGGAAGTGAGCGGCCTGATGGGGCTGCTTGAAGAGTTTCTCGATGAAAAGGTGCCGGAACTCATGGAACAGAACGTCCGGCTCCGCACCATCGGCCGGATCGAGGATCTTCCGGCTGCCGCCCGCAGAAAGCTGAAAAAGGCGCTCGAACAGACTGCCGGCAATACGGCGGGACCACTGGTCATCGCGCTCAGCTACGGCGGACGGGCGGAAATCATCGACGCCATCAACCAATACGGCCGGGAGGTGGCAAAGTCGGGCAAAGCGAAAAAGCTGACCGAAGAAAGTTTCCGTAACTACCTCTATGCGCCCGACATTCCGGACCCGGATCTTCTGATCCGCACCAGCGGCGAAATGCGGTTGAGCAACTTCCTGCTCTGGCAGCTCTCCTACTCGGAGATTTACGTCACGGATACTCTTTGGCCCGACTTCGGCAAAGAAGCCTTCGCTGAAGCCCTTGAAAATTTTAAAGGAAGACAACGCCGCTTCGGCGGTCGTAAATAAATAGGAGTTTTGTTGTGCTGAAATACCGTGCGATCAGTTTTCCGCTATTGCTGGCGCTCCTGGGAGCGATCATTTTCTGGAAGCAGGGCGGGCCCTGGATTTATGTTTTCCTGACTCCGGTCGCGATCGGCATGGTCATTTATGAGATCGGCGCGATGCTCCGGAAGGTGGAAGTCGAGAGTTTTGCCGGGACGGCCGCGGTTCTGGGCGGATTGGTGGCGTTCCATGCCCTGAGTCCGACCGTCGGCCTGTTGCGGTCCTCCAACCTCAGGGTGGGAATTTTTTACGCATTCTGCGTCTGTTTTTTCTTTCTCGGGTGGCTCGGGCTTCTTTTTGTGAAGGATAAGCGGGCGTTTTTCGTCCGGGCGCTTCATTCGCTGGGAATCCTTGTACTGGCGGGTGTTCCGCTGCTGATCCTGGCGATGGTCTATAACCTGGGGCCGATGGTGTTGCTTTACCTGATGCTGGTGACCAAAATGATGGATACCGGCGGATATATTTTCGGAATGCTCTCCAGCCGGTGGATGAAGAACGGGAATCACAAAATCTTCCCGGCGATCAGCCCGAAGAAGTCTTGGGAGGGGACCATCGGCGGAATCCTGTTCAGCATGGCGGTCAGCCTGCTTTTCTGGAAATACGCGCCGATCATGGGATTTTCCCTGTGGTGGCATGTCTTCGCGGGCTACGTCCTGGCGATCGGCAGCCTTGCGGGCGACCTGAGCGAATCGGCATTGAAACGCACCTGCGGGATCAAGGATTCCGGCAATTATATTCCCGGAATGGGCGGCGCATTCGATGTTTTGGACAGCTTCATCTACAACGGCGCCCTCTTCTGGGGAATAATTTTCTTTGGAAACATGGGAAGGGGTTGAAAAACAGGATTTGTTCCGCTACATTAATATGTTATCATAATTTTACGAGGAACCGGCTATGGAACAGAAAATTTTGAATCTTCTGGCGGCAAATGCCCGTTTGAGCGTGGAAGATATCGCGAAGCGGGTCTGTGCGGATGTGGAAACAGTGAAAAGCGTCATCGCCACTCTGGAAAAAGAGGGGGTGATCCGCGGATATACGGTCATTCTCAATGAGAATGATCTCGGCAAAAGCAAAGTGAAAGCATTGATCGAAGTGAGGGTGACTCCGCAGCGCGAGGGCGGTTTCGACGCCGTCGCCAACCGGATCGCTAGATACCCGGAGGTGACCGACCTCTCGCTCATCTCCGGGGGATTCGATCTGTTGCTTACGGTCGAGGGGGACTCTCTGCAGGAGGTTGCTTCGTTTGTCTCGGCCAAGCTTTCGACGATCGAGGGGGTTATTTCCACTTCGACCGGCTTTTTGCTCAAGAAATATAAAGAATCCGGCAGGATCATGCAAAATGATGAAGAATATGAACGACTCAAAGTGTGTCCGTAGAAAAAGTTTCGTAGCGGGCCATATCGAAACGCTCCCCAAGAGCGGAATCCGTAAATTTTTCGACCTCGTCAACTCGATGGACGACGTCATCAGCCTCGGGGTCGGCGAACCTGATTTCGTCACGCCGTGGACCATCCGCGAGAGCGGAATTTTTTCGTTGGAGCGGGGTCACACCAGTTACACCTCGAATCTCGGGACTCCTCAGCTGCGCAAGGAGATCTGCAGTTATGTTTCCCGCAACTACCATGTGGATTACGACTGGGCGACCGAATGCCTGGTGACGATCGGCGTCAGCGAGGCGCTGGACATCGCCATGCGTGCGGTTCTCGATCCGGGCGACGAGGTGATTTACACGGAGCCCTGCTTCGTCTCTTACCCGGCGGAGATCCGTATGGCGCACGGGGTGCCGGTGATTCTGGAGACTTCGATGGAGGACGAATTTGCGGTCGATCCGGAGAAGTTGAAGGCGAAAATCACGCCGAAGACCAAGGCATTGCTGTTGAATTTCCCCTGCAACCCGACGGGGGCGGTGATGCCGCTCGACAGTTTGAAGAAGGTGGCGGAGCTGGCGGTCGAGCATGATTTGCTGGTGATCACCGATGAAATCTACTCCGAACTCCTCTATGAGGGGGAGCATGTTTCGATTGCGTCGCTGCCTGGGATGCGGGAGCGGACGTTGTTTCTTCACGGATTCTCCAAGGCGTTTGCGATGACGGGTTGGCGGATCGGTTACGCCTGCGGGCCGCGTGCGATCATCGATGCGATGATGAAGGTTCATCAGTATGCGATCATGTGTGCGTCGACCATGGCTCAGGCGGCGGCGTTGGAAGCGCTGCGGAACGGCGAAAAAGAGATGATGAAGATGCGCGACTCCTACAAAGAGCGCCGCGACCTGATTGTGAACGGTTTGAACCGGATTGGTTTGAAGTGCCTTTTGCCGAAGGGCGCGTTTTACGCGTTCCCGTCGGTGAGGGAATTGGGTATGAGTTCCGCCGAGTTTGCCGAGGGGTTGTTGAAGGCGGAGCGTGTGGCGGTGGTGCCGGGCGCGGCGTTCGGAGCGTGCGGCGAGGGGTTCATCCGCTGCTGCTACGCGACGAGTACGGAGGAGCTCATTGAAGCGATCGACCGTATGGAACGCTACATAAAAACACTGCAGCGGTAACAAAAAAAGAAAACCGCGAAGCGGCACAAAAGCCCCACCATCGTGGGGTCGCAGTCCAGCGCGCGAAATGCGCTGGTCGCCCCCTGACGCCGCCGTAGGCGGCTTGGGGCGAAACGCAATCCGTAACATCCGATCAGCAAAAGCGCCGGCGCTTTTTTCGAGGCGCAGCCGAGAAAAAAGTGACAGTGGCGCGTTGCAGCATCCCACGGCATTTCATATTAAAAATCGTGGGCGCCTGACAGGGGTCGGGGTCTGTTTGACCTGACGGTCAAAGCAGACCGTCGCCCGCCTGGTGGCGGAAAATTTCTTGCGAAATTTTCCTTTTTCAGCGTCACCGGCGCGCGAGAAAACTTGAGGCTCCGCCTCAAACTCCGCCAAAGGGTTATGCACCCTTTGGAAACCGCACCA
>JAVBSA010000685.1:0-2888 GCA_031556915.1 Victivallis sp. | reverse complement strand
GCCCATCCGGAAGCGCGGCGCTGTGCCACTCCACGCCATACACCGATTTCCCGGCGCCTCCGGTGACGTCGACGGCGGGGAAACACCCGTAACGGCGGGCGTCGGCACGGATTCGCTCGACCAGCTTCAGGTGGTTCGTTTCCAGAGGCTCACGCTTCAGGAAACCGGGTTGCTCCATCCCCGGAACCATGGAACCGAAGTCGCCGTAAAGAATCAGTTTGCCGCCGTCGGCGGTGAAGTTCCGCAGCGCGGAAAAAGTCTCCTCCGCCGGGAACGGGCACTCGATCACGGCCAGCACATCGAGATCCTTCTTTGTCACCGAGCCCTCGATCAGCTGGCGTTCGTCCACCATGCGGATCTCCACACCGGAGAACATGCCCGCTTCGTAAAAGGCTGCCAGCGCCTTCGCGTGGCCGTCTCCCCCGACCTGGCGGGATTTCGGGCTGTAAAGAACACCGAACCGGCGCGGCCGCGAAGCAATGGCGTTGTAGAGTTCGCGTTCCGAACGGATTTGCGCAGCCGTGATTCCGGATTGCAGCAGCAAACGGGCCGAACTGCCGATTTCAAGGTGCTGCCCGTTGCCCGGCGCGAGCACCCAGAAGGCGCCCGCCCGCAGCCCCTGAGCCGCATTCTGCCGCATCACCATGTCGAGGCAGTCCGGCGGAGTGGCCGGGGGATCGCAGCGGACGATGTGCCATTCGCTGTCGAAAATCCATTTTTGCGGAGCGTAGCTGCGCAGCAGCGAAAAATACATGCTCTGCAGCGGAACATCCGAGGAGAGCCTGCCGGCCGCATCCGATGCGTTATCCGCCCAGCTGTCGGTTCCGGCAATCTCGGTCAATTCCGTGAGCGCCTTGCGGTCGATGCCGTCGGCATAGTCATAGAAGTTGCGCGCGTTGCTGCCGGGTTCATACCAGAAAGCGCCGAATTCATGGGGCAGGAATTTGATGTGGGCCGGAATGCCGGGGGCGTACTCGGCGCACAGTTCTTTGAGGTAACGGAAATGTTCGGTCCCGGCCTCGCGGTTGCAAAGCACCCAATCGCGGTACCGGGCGGCGGGAGCCCGCTCGAAGACCATCGGGCGAACCATCAGAACATCATCGAACGAATCGTATTTCGAGTTCCAGGCCGCGTTCAGATTTCCGACGGCGGAGTATTTCCGTTTCAGGAATTCCCGGAATCTCTGCTGCATGGCGGGGGAGTAATCCTCGAGCTGCACCTCGTTGGCAAGGTCGATGGCAACCAGGGCTTTCGAGCCCCTGAAATAAGGCAGCAGGAAGGCGAGGAAATTCCGGCACATCTCCCGGTAATCGGGCGAAATGACCGAGGCTTTGAGAAAACCGTGCCCGGCCTGCCGTCCCTGCCACTCTTTCGCGTGGCGGGTGAGATTTTCCAGTTCGTTCTCCATGCCGAGGCCGATGAAGACGCCGTCCCATTCCGGGTGCTTCCCCAGGAGATAACCGGGGGTGTAGGGGGCGATCATCAGGTCGAAGGCAATGTTGTACTTTTCAAACTCCTCCTGCTGCGGCATGGTCCGCCTCACGATCATGCCGTCACGCGGTTTGCCGTTGCCGTCCGTCACCGCGTTCGGCCAGATGTGCTCGGCGACCAGGTTGATCCCCATCCGGGCCAACTCGGGCGCATAAGCGCCGAGGCCCCAGCCGCAGAAGCCGAAATAAAACTCGGGATCGTCGGCGGCGAGGAAAAAATTCCCCGGCGCGGCCTGCGGAACGGAGATGGTGAAATCCGCTTTGCCGCCCGATTTGATTTCCGCTGCGAGCTTTTCCAGCTCGGTCAGGAAAAACTCGAACCCCGGTTCGTCCTTTCCCCGGTTGAGGCGGAACCACAGGCCGTCGAGAGCGATGCGGGCGGCGGCGAGACGGGCGTCGTAATAACGGACCCGGCCGGGCTGAAAGGGGAGCGCGTCCATGTCGGGATCGACCAGGAATTCCTCCAGCGCCATCACGCGTTTCACCCGGTCTTCGTTGCCGGGAACCGGGAGAGGCGCGGGGAAGGAGTTTTCGGCCCGGCGCTGCTCGAACGAACTGTACCAGCCGAGCGCGCCGCGGTCTTCGCCGAAGCTCCCGAGGGCAGCGGTAAAGACTCCCTCGGGCGTTCCGCCGCCGTCGAGTTTCAGCAGGAGCTTCCCCTCGCACAGCAATGCCGCGCTCCCGTCCGCGAGCCTGACGGTCAGCTTGCGTACCGCCCGGGTGTCCTCCATCAAGGAGCAGCTCCAATCGACCGGGCGCGAAAGCGCCCGCTTCCCGGCGTAATGGAGCCGGAACCGGCCGCGCCGCACCACGTCGACCCGGACGACGGCGTCGCCGCCGGTATTCGCCGCAAGCGAGAACAAATGCCCGTCCAGCCAGGCGATCGAGGTATCGGCGGGCGCGTAGGCGAAATCGAACTCCACGGGCTTGCCGTCGAGCTTCACCTCCCCGATCGAGATCGCGGTATAATCCGGCCAGATATTCCAGACGCCGGTCCGGTCGACGCGGGTCCGGCCGTTGCGGCTCGAAATCCGCACCTCCGCCGACGGACCGGCCAGATCGACGGCCGACGCCGAACAAACGAGCAAAAGCAGAACCGCGGCCGGAAGAATGCGCATGAAAAACTCCTTTCATTAAAAGCTTCGTCATTGATTATACCTGATAATCCAAATAATGTCAAGCTATTTTCAATAAAAAAATCATTTTTCCTTCCTATTTTCTGCGCATCCTACAAAAAAAATCATTTTTTTCGGTATTAACGATTGACATCAACATGGAAATCAGGTATAATTATAGGCAAAGACCCGGATTGCTGAAATCATTCCCCAAACGAAACGAAAGGTTTACCCGGTTTATGAGAAAGATCAGATTCACCTTGATTGAACTGTTGGTTGTGAT
>JAVBSA010000156.1:0-4911 GCA_031556915.1 Victivallis sp. | reverse complement strand
AAAGAGGCGGAAACAGGTGAAATCCGCCTGAAATTGCCGGAAGGCTGGACATGCGTCCCCGCAAGTGTCCGCTTCGAAATCGCCCCCGGCGCGGAGAAGGAGATCGCGGCAACCTTCGAAGTCACCCCCGTCAAACCCTCTGCCAAAGAAAAAATCACCAGCCTGGTCCGCTCGGAGAAACAGGGCGAAATCGCCCCCTCCGTCATGAACGTGACCGCAAAATAAGGATTTTCCCGGAAAACGCCTTGTATTTTCTCCTGCGCTTGTCATATTAGTTTAACTGACCGAAACAAACGCAGGAGTTTCTTATGAGCACTTACACGAAAGAGGAGTGCCGCGGCTACGTCGGCGCAATGGAGCAGCTGGCCGACGCGCGGATGTCGGTTCTGGAAGAAGGCAACGGCCGCGGCTGCCGCGTCATCCGCGTCAGCAACGGTTCGGGACTCGATTTCACGGTGACTCCCGATCGCGGGATGGATATCGTCGAATGCTCTTTCAAAGGCATCCCCGTCGCGTTCCGCAGCCCCGTCGGTCACGCTTCGCCGGGACGCTATGAGCCGCAGGGCCAGGGCTGGCTCCGCAACTGGCCGGGCGGAATGCTGACGACTTGCGGACTCCGCAACGTGGGGCGGCCGAACAACGAATTCGGCCAGCACGGCAGGATCTCGAACGCCACCGCCGAAGACGTCGGCATCCGGCGCGGCTGGACGGAGGCGGGCTATACGCTCCTTCTTGCCGGCACGCTCCGCGAAAGCGCCATGTTCGGCGAATTTCTCGAACTCAAACGGAACATCTCCACCGCCTGGGGCGACAATTCGATCATCATCGAAGACGAATTGACCAACCTGGCGGCGCGGGATGAGGTTTTTCAGCTCCTTTACCACTGCAATTTCGGTTACCCCTTCATTTCTCCCTCGCTGGTGTTTGAAAACCGGGAACACCGGGTGCTGCCCATCGACAGCATGGCGGAACGGAACCTCGCACGCTGGCACGAAATCTATCCCCCTGCCCCCGGCCGGCCCGAAGAGTGTTATTTCCACCGCCTTCCCTCCGCGGGCGGCGTTTCGGAATTCACCATTTCCAACCCCGATGTCGGAATCCGGATGGCGATCTCTTACGAAACGCGCAATCTGCCCAATTTCGTCATGTGGAAAAACTGCCTCGCCAACTCCTACGCGCTCGGGCTCGAACCGACCAACGCCGGAATGCGGGGACGCACCGCCGACCACGAAGCCGGTGAAACGTACACCATCCGTCCGGACGAAACCCTTCGTTTCCGGCTGCAACTAAAATTTGAAAGCATCTGAAAAAATGTCAAACTGCGAAACGACCCGCCGTTGGAGCGCCAACTGGATCAATTGCGGCTACAGCCACACCAACTGCGAAGCGCCGGTCCGGCCCGCGCCCTGCTTCCGGAAAGAATTCGAATTCTCCGGCGCCGAAGCGCTGCTGCACCTCTGCGGCCTCGGCTATCATGAGCTCTATGTCAACGGCAAGCGCGTCGGCGACGAAGTGCTTCAGCCGGTGGTCTCCCAATACGACCGCCGCGCCCGTTACATCACTTACGACATCGGCACGTATCTGCGCCCCGGCAAAAACGCGATCGGCGTGATGCTCGGCGACGGCTGGTACAACCCGAGTACCGCCGACGTCTGGCACTTCGACAAAGTCGGCTGGGCCGACTACCCCAAACTGATCTGCGAACTCGAAGCGGCGGGCGGAATCCTGCTGAAATCCGACCGTTCCTGGCGGTTTTCGGAGGATGGTCCGCTGACCTTCACCCAGCTCCGCAACGGCGAGTGCTACGACGCCCGCAAGGAATTCGCCGGCTGGGCGGAATGCGGTTTCGACGATTCGGCCTGGAAAAACGCCGAGATCATCCCAGGCCCCGGCGGCGTCTTAACCAAACAGACCATGCCCGGCTGCCGGGTGACGGAACGCATCCGGCCCGAAGGCCGTTTCCCCGGCCAGAAAGGCGCGGTCATCTACGACATGGGGCTCGGCATGACCGGCTGGGCGCGGCTCAAAGTGCACGGCGAAGCGGGCAGCGTAGTAAGGCTCCGCTATTCCGAACACAGCAACGCCTACTTCAGCGACATCGACCAGGGCAATATCTGCAAATTCGTCCGTTCCGGCGACTTTCAGACCGACCGTTATACCCTGAAAGGCGAAGGAACCGAGGAGTTTGTTCCCCGTTTCACCTACCACGGCTTCAACTTCGTCGAAGTGCTGGTGGAATCGGGCAAGGCCGAAATCGTCGACATCGAGGGCGAATTCGTCCGCACCGCGTTCGATCCGGTCGGCAGCTTCCGTTCCGACCACGAGATGCTCAACCGGCTCTTTGAAGCGACAATCAACAGCTTCGCCGGCAACTTCACCGGAATCCCGACCGACTGCCCCCACCGCGAGAAGAACGGCTGGACAGGCGACGCTTCGCTCGCGGTGGACACCGGGCTATTCGCTTTCGGCCTCGCCGATTCCTACGCCCATTTCATCCAGACCATGGGCGACACCCAGCGCCCCAACGGCCAATTCTCCGGAATCGTGCCCACCGGCGGCTGGGGCTTCAACTGGGGCAGCGGCCCGGTCTGGGACAGCGCGTTCATCGTGATTCCATGGAGCGTCTATCTCTACACGGGCGACGACTCTTTGATCCGCATGAACTATGAAAAGATGCTTCGCTATCTCGACTACGCAAATACGCTGGCCGCCGGGCATATCATCCGATTCGGCCTCGGCGACTGGTGTCACGACGACCGGCTCAAAGTCGTCGATACGCAGGTCACTTCGACCGCCTATTACCATTACCTGGCCATGCTGGTCGCCAAATGCGCCGCGCTGCTCGGCGACAAAGCGGCGGCGGAACGCCTCGCCGCGCTCGGGGCTGAAATCCGGGCCGCCTTCAACGCCGCCTTCTACAAGGGCGACGGCATCTACGCCAAAGGCGAACCCACCGCGCTCGCCGTCGCGCTGGAACTCGGGCTCTGCCCCGACGAAGAGCGCGCGGCCGTTGCCGCCAAACTGGCGGAGCATATGGAAAACCGCCGCTGCCGCGCCGAATTCGGCATCGTCGGCGCCAAATTCGTGCCGCGCGCGCTCGCCAACGCGGGCTATCTCGAAACCCCTGCAGAATCATCCATCAGCCCGCCTACCCCGGCTGGGGCAACTGGATGGACCGCGGCGCCCGGAACCTCTGGGAGCACTGGGACGGCACTGCGTCACGCAACCACATCATGTACGGCGACATCGCGGCATGGATGATGCAGTTCCTCGCCGGGTTCACGCCGGAGGAAACCGATCCGGGTTTCCGCGCCCCGACCCTGCGGCCGCGCCCGGCGGAAGGAGTCAATTTCGTCCAGGCGGCCTATCGCGGAATCGCGGTGGAGTGGAAACGCAGCGGAAGTGAGTTCCGCGTCACCGTGGAACTGCCCGCCGACGGCAAAGGCCGGCTGATTCTCCCGAATGGCAGCTGCGGCGAACTCAAAGGCGGCCGGAATGAATTCACTTGTATGCTGCCGTAACATTCCGTACAGTCTTTTTCCCGAAAAGTCCATATTCTTTCCGGGAAAAGGCTGTATGTTAGGAACACATATGAAAATCACATTCAAGAATCTTAGTTCGCTCTCCAAGCTCCTTCCCGCAAGCGAGCCTGTGGGAATCCGTTATGACAAGGGCAGCGCGTTCGGCGGCGAAGTCTTCTCCTACCAGGTGGCTTTTCAAAGCGACTGCGACTTTCTGCCGGTGCGTGTCGAAGCCGAATCGCCGCTGGCGAAACACATCCGGGTGCGGACGGTCGAATTCGTGCCGGTCGATACACTGCCGGAAGAGCTCGATGACGATATCGTCTGCAACCGTCCCGGCCTCTATCCCGACCGCCTGGCGGAGCTGGCCCCCGGTTCCGTGATTTATCCGTTGCGAAACCAGTGGCGCTCCCTTTGGGTCACGGTGGAGATTCCGCAAAACTGCAAAGCTGCCGTTTATCCGATCCGGCTCAGAATCGGCGATGCGCCGTCGCCCGAATTCCGGCTGGAAGTGCTCCCGGCAACGCTGCCGGAACAGCGGCTCAGGAACACGAACTGGTTCCACACCGATTGCCTCTGCGACTATTACCGGGTGAAGGCATTTTCGCCGGCCTGGTGGAAAATCGTCGAAAACTTCATGCGGAGCGCCGCCGCGCACGGGATCAACATGATCCTGACCCCGGTATTCACCCCGCCTCTCGACACCGCTCCGGGAGCGGAACGGCCGACGATCCAGCTGGTGAAGGTGATCCGCAAACGCGGCAAATACACCTTCGATTTCACCCGCCTCACCCGCTGGATCAACCTGGCGGAGAAATGCGGAATCCGTTCGTTTGAAATCTCCCACCTCTTCACCCAATGGGGAGCGGAATACACGCCGAAAATCGTCGCCGAAGCCGACGGCAAAGAAAAGCGGATCTTCGGGTGGGACGTCAAGGCGGATTCGGCGGAATATGAGAAGTTCCTCGCCGCCTTCCTGCCGGAGCTCGCCGCGTATCTCGAGAAACGCAACCTCCGGGATCGCACCTACTTCCACTGTTCCGACGAACCGACGGAAAGCCACCTGGCGACCTACGGCAAAGCCGCCGCGCTCCTGCGCAAATACCTCAGCCGGGATTTCAAGGTATTCGATGCGCTCTCCGACGCGGAGTTTTTCCGGAAAAAGCTGGTGGAGATCCCGATCGCCTGCGAACATCACTGGAAGGATTTCGACGCGCTCGACCTCCCGGAACGGTGGACCTACTACTGCTGCGGCCCGCTCACGCGCCACAGCAACCGGTTCATCTACATGAATTCCGCCCGCAACCGGATCATCGGCGCCTTGCTCTATTATTTCCGCATCGACGGCTTTTTGCACTGGGGATTCAACTTCTACCATGCGCGGCTGTCG
>JAVBSA010000137.1:0-4811 GCA_031556915.1 Victivallis sp. | reverse complement strand
CAAATTCGCGAAGCGAATTTGCGTCGGCCCCGGCACCTTGCCGGTCTGGGAGGGTTCGGGAGGGGCGAAGCACCCTCCCGGCGGAGTTTGAGGCAGAGCCTCAAAGCCAGGCGCGTTTATTTTGGCTAGCGCTTATGGGCGAAGCGCCCTCCCAAGTCCCCTATTGGAGCTGGAAGTGACCGAAGAGTTCGGGGTCCTTGCTGCCTTCGATTCCGCCGAAGTGTTCCATGACGCGGAGGCGTTTGCCGTGATCGTTGTCATTGACCAGGAACGACATCCGGAACACTTCGCCTTTTACGGGGTTGATTCCGAGCAGTTTGCATGGAATCTCGAACCGGTAGCGGGTGATGTTGTTTTCCCGTTGTACTGTGAGCGGGATATCGAGGGCTCCGATTCCCTTGTCGCCGGGGGCGATGTGCCGCCAGGCGATGGGTTTGTTGCCGGGACCGTCCGACACGGTGATTTCGTTATGCGCTCCCTTGCTGTCGGCGAAGGCGAGCTGGATGGAATCGTTGCGCCAGTTCATGGCGCCCGTGCTGGCGGCGGAATGGTCCTGATCGCGGACATCCGCCTCGAAGGCGAGATTTTCCCCTTTCCAGCGGATGCGGATTTCTGCCGAGAGGTCTTCTTTGCCCGCCCAGCGCGGAGTGGTCGGATCGAACGCCAGTTCGGTCAGGACGGCGCGGCTGTCGAGAATGATCGGCCGCACGGCGTCTGCTGAAACTGCTTGTGCGCCGTACAGGCGGAACCGGAGATCGCCCTGGAACAGCAGACGGTCTTTGGCGTCTTTGAGTTCAACGGCGGCGAAGTAGTTCCGGACTCCCGGAATGGCGTCCGATTTCAATGTAAAGTCGAAAGAGAGCTTTTCGTTCCGACCCGCGGCCACTTTGCCGGTCCGGGTGACGCCTTCATAGGTGACTGAGTAACGGATCTCTTTCCGGAAGGGGTTGGCCAGTTCAAGCGTCAGCGGTTCTTTGCTTCCCGGCAGGCGGATGGCGCTGCCGGCAACCCGGATAAGTTCGCCGACCGGTTTGAGCGCGCCTTTTTCGACCCGCAGGTAGAAGGGATCTTTGTGGGAGTTGACGAAGATGACGCCGTCGACCGGTTTCAGTTCCGTGACGTTGCCGAACATGTCGATGATGCGTACCGGTTTCGTACTTTGGAGACAGAAGCTGAAGAGCGCTCCGCTCTGGCGGGGCCAGGCAACGAACACCTCTTCTTTGCCGGTGGCGAACTGATAGCTTTCCAGCCGCGAATCCAGTTCCATCGGTTCCTTCGCCGGAACAGTGTCGGCGAGCTGGCGAATCAGTTCGTTGTAAGCGACGAAGGAGGGTTTGGGCTGGTTGTCCACGGTAACGAGCCCGAAGGAGTCGTCGGCGTTGATGTATTTATCCCAGTAATCCTGAAGCATGAACCAGACGTAGAACTCGATCTCTTCCGCACGGGAACAGGTGATTTTCTGAATCAGCTGACGCGCCTGATGATAGAAGAGATTGGGGTCGCCCTGATAGGAGCGGTAACCCGCTTCGGTGTTCCCGACGGGGCGTTTCAGCCCCTTTTTCGCCAGCATCTCCTTGACGTCGACGGTTATTTTCTTGTAGGTCTGATAACTGTCGTGACCGTGGTAAAGGGCGATGTCATAGCTGTCGGCATGGGTGATGTAAGTTGCTTCGACGAAGCCCGGAATGGCGTTGGGGTGTGCCCCGACCACCAGGCCGCCGGTGCCGACTTTCACTGCCGGGTCGATTTCTTTGAGGATCGGGTAAAGCTGTTGGAGGCTTTTCATATATTCCGGGAGCTTCACGCTGCGGGAGAGGTTGGGTTCGTTGTACCACTCGAACCAGCGGATTGCGGGCACGCTTTTCATAAACTCACCCACGGCGCGGATGTGCTGAGCGAAGAGCTCGGGGTTGCGCCCCATCGGCCAGACCGCTCCTTCCGGGCGCTTCTCTTTGCCCTGCGTCCAGGCGGGAATTGCGCCGGCATAATCGAGGCAGATCATCAGCCCCGCGTCGACGTGGGGTTGCCACAGTTTGCGGAATCCGTCGAACCCGAAGGAACTGCCGGGAACCTCTTCCGCTTTGGCGCCGAGGAAACCGCCGCGCATCATATCCGCGCCGAGAACCTTCATCCATTTGGCGTGAAGCTCCGCTTCATAAGGGGCGGTATTGACCTCCTGGTCTTCGATGCCGAACCACATCGGCGTTTGGTTCACCCGGCCGTGGTTTGCCTTGAAAATTCCGAGCCAGCCGAGGTGATTGGCGGTGACTTTGCCGTTTTTCGCGGCTAGTTCGACCGTGTAACCGCCTTTGCGGTCGAAGCCGCCGAGGTTGAAGGCGACTCTGCCGAAACCGAAGGCGTCGAGTTTCAGCGAAGCCTTGCGTTGAAGGAGGACCTTGCGGTCGGAGTCAAGGACTTTGAGTTCCAGCGCAAGGTCGACCGCCTCCGGCCGCCCGTTGCGGAACCGGTAAGAGAGGGTGACATTTTCTTTGGGCGCGTAGTCGAGCTTTTCATAGTCGGGGTGGATGGATATCTGATGCTCCGGCTTAGTGATGTCCCCCTCGTAATAGAAGTCGTCGAGCAGAATCCTGCCGGTGGCGGGAAGGTCGTTCCGGTAATGAATGCTCATCATGGCGATGGGATAGATGATTTTATCGAACCCCGGAACCGTTTCCGCGTTGAGTTCCAACCGGTAGTCGCGCCACCCTTCACCCTCGATTTTGACCCCTTTGGTCTCGTAGGAGCGGTCGAAACGGTCGCGGAAGACAAAGCCGACTTCACCCGAATGCCCCTCCGCGTCGGCCGAAAAAAGCACCGCCTGCGGACGGAGTTTCAGCAGGAAAATGCTGTTTTTGGAGAAACGCGCGAGTCCGCGCGGCGCCACCGTGTCGAAGTTGAGCGCGCCCGCCCAGCCGTCGTCGCGGCGCGGATCCGGAACCGAGCCGAAATTGAAGTTGAAGGGGTGCGCCGAGCCGGGGCGCGCCCCCTCGCCGAAACCGCCGAGCCAGCTGGAGATGTCGGCGAAATCATCGAGCGGGATCCGGCCCGGATCGGCCGGCTTCTCCGGGAACACTTCGCCCCCCAGGAAGGGGGACATATCGACGAGCGTGATCCACGGTTTCATGCTCCCGTCGCCGAGTTTCGCCGCCTTCTGCCAGGCGGAGTCGTCGAATTCCGCCTTCTGCCACCCTTCGGGAACGGAGAACGCCGAGAGGACGTTGCCGTTGCTGGCGATGGGGATGAAAACGTTGTTTTTCAGCAGGATCTCGCCCCGGAAAATGATTCCGGCCAATCCAATGACGTTCTTCACCTCGAAAGCGATGGTGTTTTTGCCTTTCCTGAGGTGGGGGCCGATGTCGATGCGGACATATTTCCAGTGCTGGTTCCGCTTGACGGCGCGGTCGTTGACGTAGATGGTTCCCTCGTCGTCGCAGGCGAAATAGACGGGGGCGGAACTGACCGCTTCGGGCAGCTCGAAATTGACCCGAAAATACCGGGTGGTGTGGGGCTGCGGAGCCGGCTCATGCCAGTACCAGAAGGCGGGCGCTTCCGCGCCGGAAAGGACTCCGACACAAGCCGTGCACAAAAGAACGAGAAGCAAGGAAAACTTCACTTTAAACTCCATTTCAGTAAATCAGCGTGCGGAAAGAGTTTCGTCAAGCCACCGGTTGGCAGAGACGACGCCCGGCAGGAAATCCGTGTAGGGTTTGCCTTCGTTGTCGACCAGCCCCCAGGCCTGGCCTTCGCTGTCTTCGAGGTTCTGGTAGCCGAAATGCACCATGCCGGCGATGAAGGGAAAGGTTTCGATGACCTGTTTCACCACTTTGGCATGACCGGCTCCCCGGTCCAGCTGGGTGAAGAGCTGGGCGGAGGGCGAGGCCAGCCGCGCATCCAACGCCTGGACTCCCCACTCGGTCAGCATCACGGGTTTACCGGTCAACCGGTGCGCTTTTTCGATTTCGGCCAATTGGCGGTCGGTGTATTTCGCGTCCTGCCAGACCCACATGGGGTAGCTATTCCAGGCGATGACGTCGTAATCGCGCCAGGCCGCCAGCATCCCGTCGGTCGAAGCGCCCATGAACCGGTTGCTGCCGATGAGCTTGTCGGGCATGAATTCCCGCATCGTTTTCAACGTGTAAGCGGCGTAGACTTCGACCGTGTAGACGGCGAAATCGTCGAAGTCTTTGCGCATGCGCCCCTTGTCCTTGTCATGTTCGTCGCCGCCGAGACGCTGCCCGATCTGGGCGAGCGCCGCCGCGGCGGTGGGGTCGGCCATAAACGGCACTTTGCCGAGCGGATTGGGCTTTTTGACCAGCACATCTTCGAAATTAGCGAGATATTGCTCCTTCGCGCCGCCGAACCAGGCGAGGTTCAGCGTCTCGAGGTTGTTTTTGTAACGGTCGGCGAGCCAGCGGACGAATTCACGCCCGCAGTCCGGCGAGTAAACGAAGCCCGATGAGGAGCGCCCGGCGAGGTTGCCCTCGATATGCGCCTCGTTGTTGACGAAGAACCCCACGCACGCCGGATCGGAGTTCCACTGTTTGCCCACCTGTTCCGCTTTGCGGCGAAGGTTCGTTTTCCACGCTTCGCTGAAGGGATCGGGGACGCGGGGAAGCACTTTGCCGTTGCTGTCGAGCAGCGCGGGGCCGTTGGCATAACTGTCGAGATAGGTGAAATAAACCATGTCCCGGCGAGCGCCGGCGGCGAAGGCCGAATCCGCGGTGGCGGCTACCGCGAGACCGTTGAAGCCGAGGCGCTGAACGAAGGCGACGGCATCGTCGGCCCATTCGGTTTCGGAGGAATAAGTCCGA
>JAVBSA010000519.1:0-4837 GCA_031556915.1 Victivallis sp. | reverse complement strand
TTCCATGCTTCAAGGTGGTTGTCGAAGTGGTTGAACAGCCGCGCGGCCGTCCGGATATCGGAGCCGGTGCCGTCGCTGGTGATGAAACGCGCATCCGCGGTGATGTAGACCATGTCCGGAACTCCCCGGCAGAAATATACCGTTTCGCATTGCAACGCCCCGGTATCGTCGCGGAAAGTGGCGTCCTTGGCAAAGTAAGTGACCGGATAGACGGCGTACTGTTCTTTGCCGTCCGTATATTCTCCGGTCGGAATCAACACCTGCCCGGAGTTTCGATAAAGTTCTTCAAACATAATGAAAAAGCCCCGCTCTCGTTTGAAAGCGGGGCTTCGTCAACTGAATTGGTTACGGAAAAAAATCGAGATGAACATGCTTCAAGAGCTTTCCGGTCTTTTCGTCAAAACCGTTATAGTCATAGGTTCCCGGGATGCGACGAAAAATCATTCCATCCTCGGTGTATTCATCGGGGCCTTGATCTATTTGGCAAACGAACATGCTGAATCTTTTCTGCTCTTCTGTCATGGCGTCAAAGAACTCCCGGTCGGAATCGGTCCAAGAATCATAAAGCGCTTGTTCTTCCGCTGTCATTTCAGCCACCCGATCATTTTCAACACCGCATCGAATTCTTTTCGGATATTCACGAAATCTTCCGAATCCCATTGATATAATTTATCTTGATTTCCCAATTGTTCAAGCAGCGTTTCGTTTTCACTCTTTTCGGCAATATACTGAGCATATGCGCGGGCAATCAACTCATCCTGGCGCGTGACATAGTTCAAGTGGCTCAAATGCGCCTGTTTAAATGCCGAAGCCGCCCAATCGCGAACTTGATCTTCCTGTTCACAGATACTATAAAAACCGTCCGATTTTTCAATTGCGTCCATCAGTTTTTTGCCGGTTGCAGAGTGCGACAGGTCGAGAAAATTGTCGATGGCATGGCCCATCTCGTGAAGTTCCGTAAACGCTTTATCCCGCGCACAGTCGTAAATCTCAATCCGCTCCGCATACCCCGTGTCCAGATCGCGGATGGTTGTGCCATGAGCGCCGGGAGTGCGAAGGTTTTCCTTCTCCCGCATGACCGGAACATCGGGCATGCCGGTCATGCTGTGAATCTTGCCGATGGCGTCCACCGCGATATTGTGTTGGCGCAGGTCATCTTCAGTCTTGAATCCTGTCGACTTGAATACTTCGCGACTGTCGCGCAAATCCGGCTGGGGGCTGAATTTCTCGCGGCCGTCTTTGGCATAGTACTCCTCCGCGATCGCTTCCGGCACCGCTATCAGCCGATGAGTGCAATTGGGGTGAAACAACCCCGATTCGATCGCTTGCGCAACCGTCATCAGGCCGGGAGTTTTGCCGGAGATCGACAGCAGCACCCCTTCCAGCGCAGCACACGCCTTGCAGGGATCACCGGAGGTGGAGACGGTCACAATATCGCTCCCCTGATCCGCGCACCCCTGCAAATAGGCTTCACGGGCATTGTTGTGGAGCAATGTCCGGCCGAGCATGTCGAAATAGGCTTCGTTCGTCCATTTCCGGCCGGAACGGTCGACGAACTGAAACCATCCGCCGGAGGTGTTCGCGGCGAGCAGCCGCCGTGAGACGGCAACGCGGCTTTCCCCGGTGAGCGTGGCTTCGCGCATCACCTGCGCCGAAATGCGCCGGAGCTGATAGATCGTGTAATCGTTCATGTTCCGGGTCGCCCCGGCGACGTGCGCGAACGCATCGTCCATCATGAGTTTGATGCGGTCTTTGGAGAGCCCGCCCGCGATGGTGGTGTTCCCTCGGAGGCCGAGCGCAAACATGGCGTCGCGGTAATAGCCGTCCACAACGTAGTTGAGCGCGTACTTGAGCTTGTCGGTATAGGCGACCTCGAAAGCGTTGTACTCTTTCGAAAGCTCTTCCATCAGCATGACCAACCGGGGGCCGGTGAAGCTGGCGCGGTTCTCTTTGACGTAGTTGTAAATCCGGTATTCCAGCCGGTTACGGGCGGCGAGGTAGGTGGCGTTCATGTCGCTTACCCGCGCTTCGATCTCCCGGTAACCGATGGAGGCGTGGCGATTCAGGCGGTCGCGGAGCGGATTCGCCATAATCACCCCCGGTTGAAGCGGATCACGCCGGGGCGGGATTCCCGCTTTGCCTGATCGAGAAAGGCTTTGGCGCGCGGGGAGAGATTCGGGGCGGCGGCATTGAGAAGCGTGAACTGCTGGCTGCCGACCCCGTCGAGGGATTGCCCGGTCACGATCTTGCCGCTGGTAAGCTGAGTATGGTTCCGGGCGAGGAAGACAGCCTGTTCATAGACCGCTTTCCTGCCGGAATCCGATTCCAGAGCCGAAGCCGCCGCCCCGGTCAGCAGCGCGGCGACGTCGTTCTGCGCCATCTCCAGCACGGCTTCCCGGGTCGATTCATCCAAACCGTTCCAGTAGACCCGGTCGAGATGTTTTGCGAAATATGCGTTGGCTTCGGTCAGCATGGCATTACTCCTTGACTGCGAACGGCGCCAGCGCGTCCCGCTCGGCGTCATCCTTCGGCATATAGGTGCCGGGGTAGTAGGTGCGCTTCAACGCGGCGCAGTAGCCCATGTGGTCGAAGCGTAGCGGCTTCGACTTCCGGGCGGCTTCCGCTTCCATCCGAGCTTTCTCTGCAGCTTCGGCGTCGGCCCGTTCTTTTGCGTTCCGGGCGGCTTCCTCCGCGGCAAGTTCTTCCGCGCTCTTTTCTCCGGTGCCGCCGCCATTCGCGTTCCCTGCGCCCGCGTTGGCGGCGGGATTGGGTTTCTCCGGCGTCTTGGCGAGGAGTTCTTCGAGATCCTTCTTGGTGTACGGTGCGACCGGCCCGAGCGAGACGCCGCGTTTCACCAGTTCATCATAAATTTCCTGTTTCGTCATAATATCCTCAGTGAAAAACGGGGGCCGAAGCCCCCCCTGTTGCTGGATTTTCTGTCAGACGGTGATTCCTTCGACAAGGATGTGATCACTGCCGACGTCCTCGATGATGTAGCCGACCGAGCCCTGAATCGTTTTCCGGGTCTCGCGGCTCGACTTGCGGGGTTCGTCCTTCATGGTGAGCGCGTCATCCTTGAGCCACCCCTTCTGGCACTTCGACTGCGTCACGATCGGCAGCTTGCCGTTCGGGATGTCCACGTCGATTCGCACGTCGATCAATTTGCCTTCGAAGTCGATCTGATTGATGTGGGTGCCGGCGGTATGATCGGTACGCTGGGTGGCGACCACCAAGGCGGAGTTCGCCATGTTGAACTTGTTGATGATGTCCTTCTGGGCGTAATTACACCAGATGGTATCCGCGCCGCCATGCTTGAACACTTCGCGGAGCGCGGCGACGACGATATCTTCCGAAAGTTTCCCGTTGCCGTTGTACTTGAGGATCGGGCGCTGTCCGCCGTTGGAATCGGAGAGCTGGGCGAGCAAGCCCGCCGACATGGAGCGGTTTCCGCCCTCCATGGCCTTCTGCTTCACGCCGTGGATCGCCATGCGGCTGAGCATTTCGGCGACACGGACTTCCGCTTCCCTGATCAGTACCTCCGTCGCATTCGCAGAGGAGAGGCCCTTGCGCCGCAATTCGCCGTGCTTTTCCCACTCGATGGGTTCAAAAACCGTCTGCATATAGTTGCGGTAAAGGCTGGTCGATTCCTTCACGGGCTCGGCATACTTGAGGTCGGGGTCGGAACCGGCATAGCCGATCACCATAAACGCGGCCCCTTCCGCATGCGCGGCGGCGGTTGTTCCACCGGCGCCACGCCCCCAGACATCAACGGTGTTGTCGACACGGGAAACGCTCTTGACCTGAACGACTTCATCGTCAATCTTGAGCACGTGGCCGATGGTGAGGCCGACAGCGGCTTCGGCGCTGATCGAAAGGCCGGTACCACCCGTAGCGAGCCACGCTTCGCCGATCACGCCGTCGCGAATGGTCTTGCTGCGCGAATAGATGTCATACTCTTTTTCATCGAGCACCACGGTTGGCGATCCCATCGCCTGATAAAAAGCACCCTTGAAAATGCTGATTTCAAGCGCCTTGGCGGCGGTCACGATCACGGGATCACCGAACGTCACCGGATCGTCGAATTCAGTGTGGGTTCCGAAAACAAAACCTTTGGCCATAACCAATTCTCCTTATGTTGGTGGTTATTCTTCGTCTTCTTTGGCGGCTTCGGCCGCTTTGGCGGCGTCCTGCTCCTTTTTGAGCGCCACGGCCAGCTCCATGCGGCGGCTGCGTTCAACGGGGGTGGGATTGTCTTTTTTCATCAGCTCCTCCCATTCGGCCTTCTTGTCCTTGCCGGTTCCCGCTCCGCCGTCGCCGCCGCCGGTTCCCGCCCCGCCCGTGTTGACGTCGACCGTGAAATACTTCGGCGAATCCTTCTTGAGGTTCTCTATGAAGGTTTTGGCGGCTTCGGCGTCGCGAGGATCGATCTTGCCGGACTGGAACTTGAATTTCAGGAACTCGCGGTCGGTGAACTTGTGTTCCGCCGCCAGCGCACTGATCGCGTTCTCATGCTCGAGCGCGGCCTTCTCGGTCTTGACGGCCTCGGCAGCCGCTTCGGCGGCCTTGACTTTGCCGTTGGCCTTATCCAGCGCCGCCTGGAGCTTTTCGACCTCGGTCTTGTCCTTGCCTTCGGCCTCCTCGATCTTTTTTTCGAGTTCCTCTTTGTCGGCCTTGGCCTTGTCGAGCTGCTTCTGAAGTTCGGCAGTCCTGGAATCGTCGCCCTTCGGATCTTTGTAGGCTTCCATGAACTTGCGTTCCGCCTCGGTCAGCTCTTCGCCCTTGAGCATCTTGGCGATAATCTCGGAATATTTCACGCGGTTTCCTCCTGTTTGTTTTT
>JAVBSA010000133.1:0-15121 GCA_031556915.1 Victivallis sp. | reverse complement strand
TATGGTTGTTGGCGCCCTGACGGGCGACGGCTCCGCCGCGGTCGGCTTCGTTATCTCGGAAGATCGAATCGACAATCCTGCCGGAGACTCCGCTGATATAGACTGCTCCCCAATGGCTGGCGTAATTGCTTTCCAGAATACAGTTTCTCACAGTCAGCTTATAGTTTTCCGCGCGGATCGCCGAACCGTAATCGCCACGACCGCCGCGGATGGTGATTCCTTCGACGAGATTGTCGGAGCCGTTGTTGCGGACATAGAGGAAGCGGGACGACTTTTCCAGGTTGACGACCGTCCGTTCCGGGCCGTCCGTGCTGCGGATTTTCAGGTTGACGCCATCCAGGTCGAAATTGCGGTTGGCCGCTCCGGAATAAGTTCCGGGCAGGAGGCAGATCACATTTTCCAGGCCGGAACCGGCTACGAGTTCGAATGCCGCGTTCAGGTTTTTTTTCGCATTCCCCCGGGTCAGGCCGTCGCCGGAGTCGTCGTTTTTCGCGGAATCGACGTAAATAAGCCGGGTGAACAGAATCGGATCGTACCCCTGGGCCAACTCCACGTTGTCGGGGATTCCGTCGCCGTCGGTGTCGGCGTTTCCGGGATTCATCCCCAGCAGAAACTCTTGAAGATTGCCGATGCCGTCGTTGTCGGCGTCGCCGTCGACGTCGGAGGGATCGAACGGATTCAGGCCGGCCGCGATTTCCACCACATCCGGAATCCCGTCGCCGTCGGTGTCGAGAAATTCGTAGCAGCCGATATCGGGCGCGCCGCCGGCGGGGCGCTGCTGTCCGGCGAAGTCGATTCCGGAAGCGTATTCGGCACTGCCGGCGTCGATGCAGGGCGAACCGGTCTTCAGGAATCCGGCCGGGGTGAGCTGCGGATTGACGGAAAGATTGCCGCTGCCGTATGCGGAGCTATCCTGACTGGCACAGGAATAAGCGACTTCCCGGGGCTCGCCGCTGTAACTGCCGGTGAAAATGCTGTTATACAGATAGAGAGCGCCGCCGTCAGTGGCCAGATCGGCGCTTTCGCGGGTCATGTTGTCGAAAATCGTACTGTTCTTGACGGTCAGAACATTTTCCCAACCGAGGTTTGCAAATCCGCAGTACCTGGCTGTGTTTTTCCGCACCAGGCAGTTGGTCCTGTTGACCGTGGTGCCATAATAGTAGAAATACAAAGCGCCGCCATACGAGATGGCGGCGTTATTGTCCAGAGAACTCTCCGAAATATTCAGCGTCCCGCCTTCGAGGCAGATTGCGCCGCCGTAATAGGAACTGTTGCCGGTCAGTTCCGACCGTGTGATGCTGCAGGTGCCGGAGCTCATGTAGATCGCCCCGCCGAACGCATAGCCGTAGTAGCCGTAGTCATCCAGCTGTCTGTATTTGTTGCTGATGAATTTGCTGTCAAGAATATCGACGTCGGATCTCCACAGATAGAGGGCGCCGCCGGAGCTGCCGGTTTCGTTATCCTTGAAAACGCAGTTCTTGATGGTCAAGCCGGAATAGTTCCCGACTTCGAGGGCGCCGCCCGAATTCGTGTTGCGGCCGTTCTGAACGGTAAAGCCGTCAAGCCAGGCATTCTCTTTGACTTCATAACTTTTGACGCGGAGAAAGATTCCCTGATGTTGAAGATCGATGATTGTTTCCGGGGAACCCCGCTTGCTCCTGAGCTTGATGCCGTACCCGCCGAAATCGATCTCGCGGTTATCTTCTCCGGCATACGTACCCGGCAAAACGATCACAACGTTTTCGACGTTGGCGACCTTGGCGGCATTGACGGCGCCTTTGATCGTTCGTTTGGCTGTTGCTTCGGTGAGGCCGTCGCCGGAATCGTCGGATTTGGAAGCATCCGCATACACAATGCGGGTCGCGACGTTCGGATTGTAGCCCCGGGCAATTTCGACATCATCCGGAATTCCGTCGCCGTCGGTGTCGACCGCGCCGGCTTTCAGCCCCGGACATAATGCCAGCGCGACCAGGAAGAGAGATCTCCCTAAATAGTTGTTCCATTTACCCATGATGGCCTCCCCTTTTTTTATTTGATGCTATCGGAAACGTTTATTGAATTCGTGATCACAGCGCAGCCGAACCGGCACGCCGAATGAATGGGCGCGCCGGAATGCCGCAACGAACCGGGAGGGAAAGAGAAAGGGCAAAGCCAAACCGGCAACCGGGAACGGTTGCCTTCAGAGATAGCGGCACCTCAATAGAAAGTGCCTCCGTGCACGAATGGTCGTGACGCTCTTCCATTTTCCTCTCGCAAATGTTTTTCCGTCAGTTCGTGGAACCAAAACTTCCAAATAAAGGAACCACGACCGCATGAAGTAAAATACCCCACTGTTTTAATTATGATACAATTCCGGCGAAATGTCAATATACCGGCTCATAAAACTTCATTTTTATGATATTTATAAATGAAAATATATTAATAAACAAAATGCAATATAGAAATTTATAAAATTTAAAATCAATAGTAAAGATATTGATAAAACACAATCCCATTATCCCCGGGACTGGAATCAATTCTCAATGCGGCAATCAACTTCCGTCCCGGCAATCCCGATTCCGGCGAAACGTGAATATGCAAGGCGTAGAAGGCCGATTCCGTCAATGAAAACTGCTTTTTCAGCCGTTCATATAAAAGCGGCTCGTGCCCAAAGGCCTCATCGGCGCCAACCTCGCGGGAGGCAATCCGGTCACGGCACACTCCAACCGTCGTCAATTCCCGGTCGGCAAAACCGCACTTGTCCTGAATCAGCGCCGGGGAAGCGCTGAAGAAGTGGGGATTCCCGACTTGGAACTGCAACCCGCGCGGCGGAATCGGATTGACCATGCTCAACAGGCCATCCGCCTCCGGCCGAACGAACTCCTCGCCACCCGGAACCCACAGCACCTCTTCCCGGAACTGCATGGCGCTGTTGCGCGGCAGCGGAGCGAAGCCCAGGACTTCATAGTCGGCCTGTTCCATACCGTCCGCCCGCAGCAGCCCGTCGGAGTCGACATAGTCCATCAGGCGGTTGCGGAACACGTCCAAAGTTCTCCTCCCGGCGCCGTCCATCATCAGCTTCTGATTCCAATATGCCAACCCGGAGACCGGATTGACACCGCTGAGATTGAGTCCCGCATTCATATCGAGAATGCGGACTTCGACCGGAGTTCCGCCGACGTCGAACAGGCGCGGCACGCCGTCCGCCTGGAAGCGGTCGCGCCGGACCAACTGTTCCTTACCGGGCCGGATCGCGCGATCGGGAAAGAGGGAGCGGTCATGCGAAATCAGCCAGATCGCCCGGTTCATCGCGCTTTCGTTCAGGTAAACGGAATCTCCAAGCTGCGTGATCGTGGCGGTCGAAAACCGCTGCGTTTGCGAAACCGCAACCGCGGCGGCCACCAGCACCATTACAACGGTGAGCAGTCCCAGCACTGAAATCAGCGCAATCCCTTGTTCCTGTTTTTTCATTGTTGCGGAATCAGCCTCCGTCCCCATTCCTGAAACTGTCCGTTCCCCGCGGTGCGGCGGAGCCATGCCTGACGCTTGCCGTTCGCGAAGGAGACCTCCATTTGGATCGCGATTGGCAGATTCTTCCTCCGTTCCACATCCCACTCCTCAAACCAGTCGAGCCGCTGCCCGAAATGATCGGCGTACAGAAAAGCAAGACCGCTCACTCCGGTTGCGATCACCTCCCGTTCGGGAGTTGCTTCCCATTCACCGGGGAAAAACGGCCGCTGCCGGTATTCGGCGACCAGTTGATCGCCCTCCCGGAACAGTCGCAAAAAACGGATTCCTCCCTGCTCCCGGTCGTCGATCCGGTGGAGATAGCTCACCAGCATGGAATCCCGCCCCCCGGAGAACAGCATGATTTCCTTGTTGTTGCGGTTCCGCCAGTAAAACGGCACCGCGTTGCGGAATGCCGATTCCACCACCCGGTCGATATTCCGGCATTGCTTCAGCTCCTCTTCGTGTTCGGTGATCGAGCGCCACGTCCGGTAAACAGTTGAAACCGCCAGCGAAGAAACGAGGAGAATCAACGAGAGAATCCCCAGGGCAACGACAACCTCGACGAGTGTGAACGGCGATTTCCTCACAACTTCCCTGCCTTTACGATCCGGTCGACGGCGAGCTCACGCACGACTTCCCCCCGCTCGTTTTGAAGCTGCAAATGCAATGTCCGCAACTGCCAGCCGGATTTTTCTTCCGGCAGGCCGTCCGGCAACCCGGCCGGGGATGCATACCGGGCGGAGACCCGGTACCCCCCGAACGGGAAAAAGCGATCCGGGATCGGCTCGGCGATTCCCGCCAGCAAAAAATATTCGGCCGCCTGCGCCATGATGTGCTGTTCGTTCCAGTCCAGTTCGGCAACCCGGCTCCTTTCCCGCGCGGCCGAGAGCAAGCCGGTCGCGGCCAGGACGCCGAGCGAGAGAACGGCCAGCGCAACCAGCACTTCAGGAAGCGTGAATGAATTTTTCCGCCATTTCATTGTACCTGCCTCACTTGAAAACTTCCGGTCAACGGCGACAGCCTCATGCTGCGAACTTCACCATCCGCCGTCAACCGGATCTCCGGCCCGGCCGCCGTTCCGTCCGGGAAACAGCGGAATACCATCTGCCGGTCGTCGGCTAGCCCGATCCCCTCCGGCAGCCGGAAGTGCCGGTATTTTTCATTCAAATATTCCCGGTTTCCATGCAATTCTTCACCCGGCTCCACAATCAGAAACAGCCTTTCACCAGGGTCATACACGACTTCGACCGTCTTGCCCCGAACGGCGGCCGTTCGCCCGGCCCGGGCGAAGAAACTTTCGATTTCCGGGACAAAGCTTTCCAGAGAGACGCCGCCAACGCTCCGGCCGAACTGGTTGAAAGCAATACCGGTGACCAACAGAATCATGGCGGTAACCACCACGAGTTCGACGAGAGTGAAACCATGTCGCGCCATCGCCTACTTCTGCGCCTTGTCGATCCAGTTGCCGATGTCGGAGTCATCGTCGTCGCCGCCCGCCTGGCCGTCTGCGCCATAACTCAGGATATCGAATTCCCCGTGCTGGCCCGGACACCGGTACACATAGTCATTCTGCCAGGGGTCGAGCGGGATTCCTTTGATATACGGCCCCTTCCAGTTCTTGACGGAGCTGTCTTTCTCCACCAGAATGTTCAATCCCTGGCTCTGCGTCGGCAGCTTCCCGGTATCCAGCCGGAAGTTCAGCACGGCCTGCTCGAACATCTGGATCTGCGCCCTGGCAGTGGTAACCTTGCTCGAATTGACGTGCCGGAAATAGAGCGGCGTCGCAATCGAGGCCAAGAGACCGATGATCACCACCACAATCACCATTTCAATCAGGGTAAAAAATGAACTTTTCATAACAAACCTCCTTTAAACGTTATTCATTTCGATGACCGCGAGAAAAATCGATATTACTACAACCAGGATTACCAGTGCGAGCAACACGATGACGGCCGGTTCGAAGAGCGCCAGCAGCCGCTTGATTTCGACCTTGACGCCCTTTTCCAGTTCATCGGCGACCTTTTCCAGCATGGGGCCGACTTCGCCGGATTCTTCGCCGACGCGAAGCATTTGTATCGCGTCGGCGGGCATGAACCGGCTCTGGCGCAGGGTGTCGGAGAGTTTCGCCCCGCCCCGCAGTTCCGCCGAAACGCCGCCGAGGCTCTGCAGGATTTCGTTGTTCTGCACCACCTGGGTCGAGATCTGCACCGATTTGAGCAAATGGACATGGTTGCCGATCAGGATCGCCAGCGTCCGGATGAAGCGGCTGATTTCAATCGTGACCAGCAGCCGCCCCAAGACCGGAACCTTGACGATTTTCCGGTCGTACCAGAGCCGCGCCCGTCCGCCCCGTTTCACGCGGATGATGAAATAAACCAGCCCCAACAGCAGCAACAGCCACACCGGCCACATCGCATTGACCACGCGACTGATCGTCAGCAAGATTTCAGTCGGCAGCGGCAGTTTTTTCCCCATATCGAGAAAAATTTGTGAAAATCGCGGAATGAACACGCCGAACACCAGCGCCAGCACAATCATCGTAATGCTCAGGATCACCCCCGGATAAATCGAGCTCGTAATGAAGAAATCGCGCTGTTCCTTGCTCTCATTCAAAAAACGTTGGAGGTTCGCCATGACATCCGCCATATACCCGGTCTCCTCGCCCGCGCTGACCAGACTTCCGTAAATCCGGGGAAAACGGTCGCCGTTTCCGCGCACCAGCTCCGAGAAACTTTTGCCTTCGTGCAGCCCTTTTCGCAGAGCAACGATCACCTCGCGCTCCTGCTCCCTGGTGGCGCTGTCGGCCATGATGCCGAGCGCCCGCTCGAGCGGCACGTGCGCCTGAAGCAGCGGCACCAGGCGGTTGGTAAATGAATAGACATCGAAGGTCTTCCGCAGGGTTATTCGCCCCTCGGCGCTTCCTTCTCCGTAGAATTGCACGGGAAAAAGCTGACGTGCGCGCAACCGGACGACGGCATCCTCCGGGGAATCCGCTTCGAGCGTCAAATCCCGGCTTTTCCCGGCATAATCGGTCACCTGATAACGATATAGCGGCACCTTACACCTCCGCGGCGGATCGCCTGACTTCGTCTTCAGTCGTCACCCCCATGCGCACTTTGCGCATGCCGTCATCGAGGATGCCGGTCATCCCCGCCTTCCGCGCCAATGCTTCAAGCTCTTTATTGGTGCAATTGCCGGTGATCGCCCGCCGCATTTCGTTGTCGACGGTCATCAGCTCGAAAATCCCCATCCGCCCCCGGAATCCGCTGCCGCCGCATTCGCGGCATTTCCCCTGATCCATGCCGCTTCCGCCGCACTTCATGCAAATTCGTCGCACCAACCGCTGCGAAAGAACGCCGTAGAGCGCCGAGGCCAGCAGGAAGCTCTGTACTCCCATATCGAGCAGACGGCTGACCGCACCCGCCGCGTCGTTGGTGTGCAAGGTGCTGAATACCAGATGGCCGGTGAGCGCCGCGTTGATGGCGATGTCGGCAGTCTCGCGGTCGCGAATTTCGCCGACCAGAATGATGTCGGGGTCCTGCCGGACAATCGAACGCAGTCCGGAGGCGAAGGTGACGCCGATCTTTTCGTTGACCTGCATCTGGGTAAGTCCGCCCAGCCGGTATTCGACCGGGTCTTCGACGGTGATGATTTTACGCCGGTGGTCGTTGAGTTTGGAAATCACACTGTAAAGCGTGGTGGTTTTGCCGCTTCCGGTCGGCCCCACCACCAGGATGATGCCGTGCGGAATTCCGATCAGGGAATCGAACTTTTTCTGCATATCCTCCAGCATGCCCACATGGTCGAGGTCGAAGGAGATCGCATCTTTTTTGAGCAGCCGGAGTACGATGCTTTCTCCGTTCATGGCCGGGAGCGTGCTGACGCGCAGATCCATTTCGCTGCGGCCGATGGCGTATTGCGTCCGGCCGTCCTGCGGAACACGGCTCTCGGCGATGTTGAGCCCGGAAATCAGCTTGATCCGCGAAGCGATGGCCGGATAATCGGATTTCGGGTAATGCTGATATTCCACCAGTTCGCCGTCGATGCGAAAACGGATCATCAATTCTTTCTCCTCCGGCTCGACGTGAATATCGCTCGCCCGCCGCTCGACGGCCTGATTGAACATTTCGTTCACCAGCCGGACGATCTTGGCCTCTTCGGCCAGCGCCCGCAACGTTTCCACATCCTCGGCGGCTTCCCCATCCCGAAGCGACGGCTCTTTTGATTTGCTGTAAACTTCGTGAATCAGCCGTTCAATCGTACTGCGGCGCGCCAATGCAAATTCCACCTTCGCCCCCCACAACTGGTAGAACATGCAACGATGCTCCTCCGACCGGTAAGGATCGCAGACCAGCAACATCGAACGGTTCAGCGGCAGACAGCATTGCCGGACCAGGAATTCCATGGAAATCTCGTTCCAGGGTTCAGGAACCGCATCGCTCTCCTCATCGTACACCGGGAGCCCGGTCGCCGAGGCGTAAATATCCCTCAGCTCGACCTCGGTGAATACGCGGGCTGCGCAAAGGCTCCAATCCGCCTCGCTGCGCCCCAGCGCGGCCACCTTCTGGCGGTAGCCGTCATGAAGCGAAGCAAGTTTGGTTTCGATGAGTTCCGTCATTTGGGTTCTTCTTCCATCTTCTGCTGGATCGCGCTGTGAATCTTCTTGGTTTCCTGTTCATTCTTATACTGACGATATTCGAAGTTGTCGATTTCCCGAATCGCCTGGTTGTAACGGCGGATCATCCCTTCGAGTGTGCTTTCTTCGCGGATGATCGTGGCGGTGACCAGTACCAGGATCTCCGTCCGCTCACCGGTTTTGACCGTGTTGCTGAAAAGCGTCCGCAGAAACGGAATATCGATGACCCAGGGGAGCGAACTGATGACTTCGTTCTGTTTCTCCTTGATCAGCCCGCCCATGATAATCGTGCGCCCGTCACGGATTGCCAGTGTGGTTTCCAGCACGTCTTCCTTGATGATCGGAGAATCCATTCCCCTCATATTGTTCTCGACCGCGTCGGAGATGGTCTGTTCGATCTCCATGGAGATCATCCCCCCCTTGGTCACCTGAGGCGTGACGTTGAGAATAATGCCGGTATCTTCATACTGGTAAGAGCGCCGCACCGAAGTATTATCGGGGATCACGCTCGACTGCGTATCGGTGATTTCATTGGAAATGATCGGCACCCGTTTCCCCACCGAGAAACGCGCCTTGGCATTGCTTTTCACCACGATCTGCGGACTGGAGAGAACTTTGAGTTTGTTCTTGCTGGCCAGCGCCCGGATATAGCCGAACTTTTCCTCAGGGTTACTCGGGTTGAAAATCGCGAAGGTGCCGCCCGTCTGCCCCTGTCCCTGGGTATTCGGCGTGAGTGCTTCAAAGTTGGTGCCGAAAATTGTGCCGGTGTTGCCGTTCGTGTTGGAATAAGAAAACTCGATACCGAACTCGTTGTTGTCGGAGAGTTCGATCTCCACCACCAGCACCTGCATTAAAATCTGCGCCGGAATCGTATCCATCCGGTCGAGAATCGCCCGTACCAGCGCGTAGCTGCGGGGCGTCGAGCGCACCAGCAGCCGATTATGGACCGCGTCGGCAAATACCTTTACCGAAGTGTCGAAAATGCTGTTCGATTTTTCCACCTTCTTATCGCCGGCAGAAGACGTACCGCTACTGGAAGCTGTGCCGGAGGCGCGGGGCGCAGCCGCTTTACCGGTCGGCGCAGCGGCTGCTGCACTTGAAGCGCCCGCGCTCAAAAGGGAGCTCTCCACCGGGAAGATGACCGAAAGCGCGCTCAGAAGTTCATCCGCTTTGCCGTTGACCACTTCATAGAGATAAACCCGCTCCTGCTCGCCGATGTCGGAACGGTCCAGCGCCTTGACCCACCGGCGTACCTCTTCCAAGGCCTCCCCGGTCGCGGCCGAGACCACGATGGCCTGAACCCGGTCGAGAGCGATGAGACCGATTTCCCCATTGGCCGGTTCCTGTTTTCCGTCGGTAACCGGAAATCCAAGAATCGGCATGATCTCCAACAACTCCTGCGCCAACTTGGATGCTGGAATATTTTGACAGACAAAGACGGCCTTTTGCCAGTCTTCACGGGACTTCCGGTCGATCTGATCGATCAGCAGCAGCAGCCGTTCCATGTTCGCACTGTTCTCGACCAACAGCAGCGCATTCTGCTGATCCAGCCCCGTCACCGTCGCCGCGTCGCTCAAAAAATTTTTGATCTGAGCGCTGATCTCTTTGGCCGCCACATGCTTCAGCGGCCGGAAAGCGACTTCGATATTGGAATCCGGCCGGAACATCTTTTTCTCCTGCGCCATTTTGGCAATCGGACGGATGTGGACGACCTGATTTTCCATTTCACAATACGCCCCGGCCAATTGGAGAATCTGCTCGAAGAGCGTCCAGACTTCGCGGGGGCGCAAATTCGCCTTGACCGACATTGTGACCGTACCGGTGACGCCGGGATCGAGCAGATAGTTCATCTTGAGCGGCGAGGCAAAGGCCGGAATCACATCCCCGAGGTTGGCTGCGTCGAAATTGATGGCGACTTTGATATACTCGCCCTCTCCCGCTTCCGCCTGATCCGGGAACAGTTTTTTATAGAGCGCATCGGTGTCTTTCCGCTCAGCTTTCTCTCCGGGGGAAATCTTCTCCGCATCGTCCCCGGAGGTGAAAACCTTGCCCGGCAACTCCGATTCGGGCAAGCCGATGGCATCCTTTCCGGCGTTCCCCCGGTCAACCACCCGAACCCCGTCGGCCGATTCGACCAACATGGAGTACGGACTCCGCCCCCGATGTTCCGGCTCCGGCTCTTTCGTTTTAAAAAAATCGAAATCCAGCGAATTGCAGCCGAATCCGAAAAGCAAAATCGCGCCCGCGCCGCACGAAATCAGGAATCGCATTTTCATTGATGACCTCATATTTCAAGCAATCATTGTTTTCCAGGCATATTCTTTTGTGGCGGCGGAGGCAAAGCAGCCGGCGGCCCGCTCTTACCGATTTCCGCTCCGAAACGGCTGCGGTCAATTTTCAGCTCAATCGTCTCGTTGCGCCGCTTGAGAATCGCAGTGTTCTCCGCAATCGAGTCGAGGATGAACCCGCCGGCGACCTCTTCGCCGACGGCGAAATATCGTTTCGCCCGATCTTTCGCAGGGCTCCCGCCCTTGGCGTCGATAATCGCTCCCGCCTCCTCGCCGAGCGAACAGATGCCGATCAGTTCAAACCTGGGCGGCGCGTTCTTCTTTTCCGCCTCTCCTCCCTGCTGAACCGGCTCTTTGCCCCGGAGCGGAGAAAATACGTTGTTGTTTCGGATCATGGCGAGCGGCGGCGGTTCGCGCCTGGACACGAAACCGTTTTCCGGTTCGGGTGCATCCGGCGCCCGCCACCTCAAAATGGGGTCATCCGGCGTCCTCTGAAATTTCCAGTTGGCCGCGATCAGCCCGCCGGCGACGCATAACAAAATCAGATTAAGGAGGAAAAGCAGTCCCCGCATTATTTTTCCCCCCATATACGCTGTTCGGCATCCGGGGAATTCAGCGCCACGATTTTCAAGGTCGCGTTCAGCATCAAAAAATTCGGAGACTTCATATTGTCCGGCGTGACGGTGATGTTTTTCCAGAAGACGGCCGGGCGTTCCTGTTCGACCCGCGCCATGAAGTCGATCACCTCCTTGACTTGCGCATCGGCGGCGAGCGTGATTTCATACGAGTTCAGCCCCTCCGCAACCTTCATGGTCTGGATGGTGCCGAGCGATTTGAGCCTCAGATTCGATTCCTTCGCCGCCTGTTCGACCTTCCGGCGAAAATCCGCCTGAAGATTGCCCGACGCCTGCCAGAAGGACTGACGCCGGAAAGCGAGCTCCCGAACCGGGGCGGCAAGTTCACGCTCCACCCGGATCGCCTCCAGCAGTTCCGCCTGTTTATTTTCCAGCTCCCGGCGCGAGTCGGCCGTTCCGGCCATGGCGCGCGATGTCTTTCGCGTAATGGAACCGAGGTTGATCAGCAGAGAAAGCAGCAACAGCAGCAGCAGTACGCCGCCGGCAAGGATGCACTCCCGCCGGCGCGTCTTCCACAACTGTGTGAAGTTCATTCGTGCCATTGCTATTTCCTCTTCAACGTGATATAGAGTATCCGGGTTCCGTCCGGTCCATCCTGCTGCCGCTGGTTTTCGAGCTCCCAATTCCCAAGCTCGCCCCACACCTCGTTCAGCCCGGACGCCTCTCCGGTCACGGACAAAGTCAAAGCAATCCGGTTGTTCCCGCCGCGAAAGCTCGTCATCCACACGTTCCCCGGCAGCTTGCCGCTCAAAAGCCCCAATACCGGCAGCAGGAGTTCTTCATTCACCACCTCCAGCATCTTGCCCGCAAACGCCCCCAGAACCCGCTCGTTTTCAATTCCGGCATTCTGCGCAAGCAGCTGTTCGTCAATCCGACCGATTGCCCGGCGATATTGTTCGACCTGACGGTCGCGATCCGCCCAGTGCCGGTAGAGCAGCGAACTTCCGGCAACCGCCACGATCAGGGTCAGGACAATCGCAATCCGCCTTCCGGTCTTGAACCGGTGGATTCGGAATTCCTCCGGCACATCGGCGAGATACGCCTTATCCTGCCGGAACTCCCGGCTCAACGCGTAGGCGGCAAGCACATCGGCGCTCGCATCCGGTCCCCCGAACGGTTCCGCGCGCTTCAGCGAAACAAGTCCGCCTTCACCCGCCGCCAGTTCCAATCCCGGCGCGACCTCGGGAAACGCGCAAGACGCCTCAACCGCCATGAAGGGGTGGCAAACGGCGTCGAATTTGATCCCCGCCTCCCGGATCTGATCCAGCAGCTCCCGCCAGACCCGCGACCGAACGGCGAAAACCCGAGTTTTCTTCCGCCCGTTCCCGTCGTCGATCTGCCGGAAAAAGACGCTCATGCCTTCCGCCGGAACCGGCAGGAATCCCGGCAGCTCGAACCGGAGCATGTTTTGAAGCGTTCTCCGGTCGACGTTCGGCGACGGAATTTCCAGACAGACGTATTCGGGCAGAAAACCGCCGAGGACAATCGCATCGGTGCGATATTTTTTCAACGCGGCGTTCACCTCACGCAGTTGCGACACAAAAGGGGTTCCTGCAGTGCCTTGCACCGAAGCAAGCTTTGTCACCGCATCCCCCTTGCGCACGGCGACGACGCCGCTGACGCGGGAATTCCGATCCCAAAGCAGTATTTTACATTTTCCCGCCATCGCCTTTGACCGTTCCTTGGAGGTTGAGTTCAACCGGCTTCCAATCGGCCGGTTCGAGTATCGGAATTTTCACCGTGCATTTGAACAACGAATCCTTCCCGGCAGATGTCCAGGAAAGCCGAATCCGCGATTTGTGCCCCTCCAGGGACTCGGCAATGACCGCTGGCCTGATATCGCCGGAAATTTCGGGAACGCCGTATTTCACCGCCTGCCGGGCAACGAGGATAAACTCCTGCGTCAGCCCCGCATCCGGCTTCACGGTGCCGATGTAACAGTTATTCTGAGGCAGAACAGTCAGCAGCGCTTCCGATTGTCCGCTCAAAGTGATCATCCGAATCGCGCCGTTCCCGGCGTTGCTGTGGATGAAAATGCCCTTGCAGAAGGGACCGTCGATGCTTTCCGGCAGGATCTTCGCTTCCAATTGCGCCGTTTCGCCCGGCTGAAGCTCGTTTTTGTCGATTTCAGCGCCGGAGCAGCCGCAGGTGTGCCGGACTTTTTCGATCTTCAACACGGCGTCTCCCGTGTTCGTCAGGGTGAAGGTGTGCTTCTTTTCCTGATTGGCGGGATATTTCCCGAAGCTGAAAGTCGACGGCGAAACAGACAGTTCCGGCGCACCGAAGACTCCGCCTCCCGCGGCAAGCAAAATGAATAAAAGCGGGCTTTTCATGATACGCCTCCGTGGTAGTTGAGGAACGCCATCAAACCCGCCAGAAGCAGAAAAAAACATCCAAGGGTGTTCTTGCTCCATACGACATTGGCTTTGCTCCAATTCAGCAGCGTCGGCATCGTGGCTCCGTGCCACGCGGCGAGGAAGATGAACAGCAGCGGCAGAATGAACATGAAGTTGTAAAGCAGCAGGAATCCGAACCACCGGCTCCCGGCGCCGAACTCCTTCGACAACAACACCAGCGTCGGCACATAGACCTGCCCGGAACAGACGCTCTCCAGCATGGTCACCAGAATGCCGACAAGAAAAATCCCCGGCAGCAGATAACGGTATTTCAGCCCGTTCCGCATGGTGCGGTGAATTCTGCGCTTGATCGACTCCGGCAACTGCAATGTGACATCCTTCGGGGAGCCGCTGCGGCGGTAACGCGCCGCATCCCGGAATGAAAGAAAGGCGAACACCAACAGGACTGCGATCAATCCCCACTCGATCCCATTCTGAACCCGGTGGAATCCGGCCAGCACCCGCAGGAACCGGAAGAGCCCGAATCCCAAAGCGAGGTAAGCCAGGAAACAGGCGGTACAATAAACCGCCCCGGCCAGGAACAGCGCCTGTCCCTTTCGCTTTGCGACGCCGAGCATGCTGATGAAGAAAATCAGCGTGGCAAAAACACACGGATTGATCCCGTCAACCAGCCCGGCAAGGATGATCGCCCCGGCCGTGAAGGTTTCCCCGCGGCGCCGGATCACGCCGTCGTCTCCGGTTGTCCGGGCAGCTTGCGGTTCGGATTCCAGAAGTGCGGACTCCATGGCGCCGGCAAGCGAACTTTCAATCACCCGGTAACCGCCGAGGTAGTGATGGTCATTGAGAATCATACAGGCGGGGCTGTTGTCGGAAACGCCCATTTTCTCCTGAAGCGCCGCCAATTTCCGGTAATTTTCCTCGATTCCGATGTCATACCGGTGCAATTCATACGTTCCGGCGAACTCTTCTTCCAATTGCGGAAGGACGAATGCGTTCACCCTCCGGCACTCCTCGCATCCCGCCTGAAAATAGTATTCAATCTGCACTACTGCGGAGAAGAGTTCGGAGCCAAACAAGAGAAAAGCAAATATCTGGGCAAGAACAATTCGTCCCATTTTCGCTTCTCCTGATCGCAGGAGCTTGAAAACAAAAGGGCAAACTGAATCTCGAATCAAGATAAGGATCATCATATCACCCCCGTAAAAAAAAGCATTCCATCAAAATATCCATTTAAATTTCCAGAAGCGACGACGACCAGCACTGCAAAAATCCAGATTGACGATAGCTGAATATCAAATTTATTCATTGGAATAAGTAAAATATATCATTACAAATAACTAAATTATAAATAAGATAGGATATAATTTCTAAAATTCAAACTATTTTTTTACAAAAATAAATATATTTTCCATTTGACAATACAATTTCCCCACTCTATATTACCGCCATACGAACACACGGAATCAATTTCAATATATTAATTTGAAACTAAATTTATTTCAGCAAAAAAATCCGACAGTGTTTATTGGGATCAGGCATTGCGATCCGCATGGAGAGTCAATCAAGAGTGAAGTTTTTGCGAGAGGTTCCCTCTACTCCATGCGGATCGCTTCTTCACGGGTTCAGGTTACAGAAAAAAAGAAGGGCATCCATCATTGTTGAAGGAAATTTGGAAGTTTCTCTTTTTGCGAGAGGTTCCCTCTGCCAACAATGGAT
>JAVBSA010000386.1:0-4758 GCA_031556915.1 Victivallis sp. | reverse complement strand
CCGGAGGGCGATGTCTCCGGTGGTGTTGCTCGAATACTCCACCAGATAAATCGCGTTGGCGTGCCGCCGCAGTGTGAGGCAGCTGGCGGGAAGAGACGCGTTCTGCTTACGGAATTCGATGGAGTAATCGAACCGGGCGAGAAATTCGCGGAAAAGGTTCTCACAATAGTAATACTTTTCCGGATCGAAATCTCTGCTGTAAGAGGAATTCTCCGGGAAATAGAACGAGTTGGTTCCGCGGATCCAGAGAATGCTTCCTCCTTTTGCAGTTTTCCGCAGCAATGCGGCGGGGCGGCGTTCGCCCTCTTGCACATATTCCGTCAGCACTTCGGCGCCGGGCGCGGCAGCACGGTCGAGGGGGCCGCCGGAATAGGTGCCGAGGTGTTTGACCAGGCCGAACCCGGTCAGCTCGCATTCGCCCTCGATGGGGGCGACGGCCCGGAGGCCGATCATTTTCTCGACGGCTTCGCCGCGGCCGGGACCGTAGAAGAGGACTTTGCCGCCGTCGTCGAGGTGACGTTGAACTTTTTCGAGCACGGCGGAATTTTTACCCAGAATGGTGGGAACAATCAAAATGCACCCGGCGAAATCCTTTTCCGCCTTCACGAAATTGCCGCCGGAAATGACGGTATTGAGGGGAAATCCCTCGTTGATCGCGCCGCGGATGAAAAAGTCTCCGGCATAAATTTCTTCGAGATTGCGCCCGGCGTAGACTTCATCATGATACTCGTCGAAGGGATAGACCCAGACGAGGGGGCCCGGTTCATCCGGCTGCGTCAACGCCGCATCGTTGAGATAGGCGGAGACTTCAACGGGAACGATGGCGGGCATCTTGCCGTAGGAATCGTCCACGGTCAGAAGATGAAGCGCGTTCGGGGTTTCGACTTCGCCTGCCGCGTTGAGGCGGGCGATGGAGAGCGGCAGGTAAATATCGTAGGGGCTGCGGCTGTAGCGGTCGATCCACGGGCTGTTGACGAACCAGGGGTCGTGGGTGTAGAAACGGAAGGGGAAGCCTTTGCCCGCCGGGAGTTCCGCGATATGGCTCATCCAGCCGGCCAGCTCCATGCCGAAGTCGCCGTTGAGGGCGGCCCAGGGGGAGTTGACGGGCACTTCCATGTCTTTCACTTCTTTATAGATTTCGCGGAGCGGAGTCGCGTCGCTGGCGAGGTCCATGCCGGTGCTGAGGTTGGTTCCGCGCGTCTCAAGCGGAAAATCGGGGCATTCGCGGCGAAAATCGTTCCAGAAACCGAACATCGCCTCCTTGGTCTCGTGGGCGCGTTCCGGCGAAAAACGGGCGCCGTCGAAGATCGCCCCGGTATAGCCCCAGGTTTCCAAACCGAACCCGAAACCGTTGGAAAGCCAGAGGTAATCGAAACCGAGATCGGTCAGGTAACGCTGCGCCTGGCGGCCGAGGAAGGTGCCGAAACTGGTTCCTTCGGGGATGCCGGCCGGGAATCCGGCGTAGGGGCGGTCGTCGGCGTGAAGGTTCATATAGCAGCAGACGAAGGTCTTGCCGCCGAGACAGAAACCGCGGCAGATTTCGGGGTGCCGCTCGTATTTGAAGCTGGAAACGGCGAATTCCGGACCGGAATCGAAGGTGGCGCCGAGCCGGAGCTCCTTGCCGTACATCTCGCGGAACTGCTGTTTGAGGACGGTCAGCACGCGCTTGAAATCGGCATAGGTGTATTCGGGGGGATTCTCCATATAAAGCCGGGGATACTCGTGCATGCTGCGCTGTTCCGGCGCCAGGCCGGAGGGGGTGTGGTGGGGGTTCGCCACACCAACCCATTTGCACCACTCGAAGGAATCGCTCATATCGGCGTTGTAATCGAGGATTTCAGACCCGTCCGCCGCCCAGAACATCAGCGACACCGTTTCGGCCTGTTCGATCATGGTGCGCCACTGCGAAAAGAGTTCGCCGCCGACTTTCCGGATGCCCGCTTCGGAGTGATCCGTGAACGGCTTCAAGGAGATTTCGAGATCCAGTTTTTTCCAGAACATGATGCTTTCCTCTTATTCTATGGTAAAATCACGTCAAACTATACGTTGCCAGGGGCGGTTTTTCTTGGTCTGGATTGACCTTTTTGACTTTCTTCGCTCGATTGGTCAATACAGGACAAGGAACGAAACTCTTTCGGCGACATTCCGGTGATGCGGCGGAATTCCGTCGAAAAATAAAACGCGTTGCGGTAGCCCACTTCGAAGGCGACGCTTTTCACCGGTTCCGCGGTAAAGCGCAGCATCTGTTTCGCCGCTTCAATCCGTTTATGGATCAGGTAATTGACCGGCGTATCGTCGAGGTGGAGCCGGAAGAGCCGGTGGAGCGTCGCCGGCGAAGCGCCGAACCGTTGCGCAAGCGTTTCCACGGTATGCTGTTCCGAAAGGCGCGAATCGAGGTAGGCGAGAATCTCCCGCAGCTCTTCCGGCAGGTCCGAAGGGGGGCAACAGCCGCCGGCGAACAGCAGGAACTCCCAGGCGAGCGCGGAGGATTCGGCCAGGCGGTTCGCCGGTTTTTCCTCCAGAAGGTTCCAGGCGCGGTCGAAGAGAACGTTCATCCGAGCGGGGTCCGGCACCCGGATGAAATCGGTGCGGGCAAGCCCGACCCCGGCGAGCATGCTTTCCAGCAACGCGCCGGAGAGCGAGACGGTTCGTTTCGTCGCCAGCTCGACGGGGCAGGCTATCTCCGAATCCGCCCCCGGCCGCACCAGGAAGAGCGTCCCCGGTTCGGCCAGGTACTCCCGCCGGTTCTGGCGGAATGTAAAAAGCCCGGCAGTCACATACTCCATGGCGAAGGTGTCAGAGTGTTCCCTGCGGCGGAAGCACCCCTTCTTCCAGACATCGTTCCCCGTAAAGGCGACGCGGAGCGGCCACCCCGCCGGTTCCGGCAGCGCGTAATCGTAAAGAAAGGTGTGAAGCGGGTATTTCCCGACGTTCACCCCCAGAATCCGGCTCTTGCCGTTGACGCGGATGAGATTCATGATATCGAATCGCTTTGACAGGATTCCAAAGGTTTTTCCCGGAAGTACAGTTGCTTCAAATTCAATTTCATATCATAATATAGAAGTAACACAAAGGAACGTCAAATGGATTATTACAAAAAACTCAACGTCTGGGGCGACGGCCAGCTCCTCGCTTTCTCGGCTTTCGACGGAAACACGGATTTTCACCACGGCCTGCTGCTGCGGAGCGTCGGCAAAAGCGCGGCGCTCGAAGTCAAGCTGCCGCAAGCGGGCGGCGCAGTCGTGTTCGACTCCGCCCCGCCGCTCCGCAGCGAACTCGGCGGCGACTATTTCGTGATTGAAACTGCCCGCGGCGTCACCCGCGGCGCCTTTATCGACGCCCATCATATCCTCATCGAAGGCTTCTGCACTGTCCTCGGCTTATCGTCACAGGTCCAGGCGTACCGGAGCGGAAATCATACGCTGCTCGGCGTAAAATCCTGCTTCAAAACGGAACTGGCCGACTTTGATTTCGAAACAACCTTCCAGGCGCGGCGCAAGTGGCTGGAAAATCTCGCCTTGCCCGCCGACTGCCACCCCACGCTTTACAAAGCGTGCTCGCAGCTCAAAACCCAGCTCTGCTCCGCCGAAGGCCTGATGAAACGGCGCTGGACGACACCCGACCGCTGGCCCCACCAGAAGATGTGGCTGTGGGATTCGGTCTTCCACGCCATGGGGTTGCGGCACATCGATCTCGCCGCCGCCAAGGAAACCCTTGAAGCCGTGTTCGACGCCCAGCAGCCGGATGGTTTCATCCCCCATATGAGCTCGCCGGATAAAGTGAGCGACATCACCCAACCCCCGATCCTCGCCTTCGGCATCGAACTTGTGCTCGAATGCGGGCCCGACCAGGAATTCCTGAAGCGGCTCTACCCCAAAAACGCCGCCTACCTCAAGTGGGTCTTCGCCAACCGCGACAGCGACGGCGCGGGCCTGGTCGAATGGGCCATCGAAGCAAGGGAAAACTGCCGGAGCGGCGAAAGCGGCATGGACAACTCCTCCCGGTTCGACGGCGCCATCCAGCTCGACGCCCCCGATTTCAACGCCTACCTCGCCCAGGAATGCGAGATCATGGCAAAATTCGCCACCCAGCTCGGGCTGCCGGATACGGACTACTGGGACAAACAGCACAACCGGATCTGCTCGCTTCTCAACGAACGCCTCTGGAGCGAAGAAAAAGGCCTTTACGTCGATTACGACGTCGAAAACCAGGTCCACTCCGACGTCCTGAGCTCGGCGGGATTCCTGCCGCTCATCGCCGGGGCCCCCACCCCGGAAATGGCACGGAAAATCGTCGCCAACCTCAAGAACCCCGACCGGTTCGGAACCGCATTCCCGGTGCCCTCCATCAGCCATGACTCCAAAGCGTACAGCAAGGATATGTGGCGCGGCCCCACCTGGATCAACATCAACGTGCTCATCGCACGCGGCCTCGACCGCTACGGATTCCACGACGAAGCAACAGCCCTCCGCCAACGCACGATCGCGGAAATCGAACAAAACTACACCCGGTTCGGAACCTTCTTCGAATTCTACGACGACCGCGGCGAATGCACTCCCCCCGAACTCCTCCGCAAAGGAGTCTGCCGCCCCGACATCAGCCCCTACCACCAGGTCTTCATGGACTACGGCTGGAGCGGCACCCTCTACATCGACCTCACCTGGCGCTGAGAGGGGAACCAAGAGGAGGCGCTCGCCCTCCTCTTGACTCCTCCCGAGCGGCAAGGTGCCGCCGCCGGGTACGCGCGGTTTTTCTTTT
>JAVBSA010000689.1:0-3266 GCA_031556915.1 Victivallis sp. | reverse complement strand
AAAGATCAGCGCCGACTGGATGATCGCCCAGATGATGCCGTTCGGCCCCCGCTGCATCGCGCGCGCCATGATCTGCAACATGAAGAAATTCATCATTCCGGCGATGGCGTAGACGCCGCAGACGACGGCCGTGACCCGCCGGGAACAGGTCGGTATGCACCCGGTCGCAAACAGGACAATGACGCTCACCGTAACAGAAAAGGTGTTGCCGAAGAGCTGGACGAGACTCGGCTCGATTCCGCGCTTCGGCGCGTCCCCCATCACCAGGCCGATCAGGCACCAGCTGCCGCCGACGATGACCATCGCCCCCACCCCGAACCATACGGAACTGAAAAACGGAATTTCGCCCAGCGCCTGGAGCAAGGAATTCAGCATTGCTCCAGGCCTTTGGAGAAGCGGCAGTTTTCAACGGCCACCTCCGCTCCGGCGGCGCGGCAGTCGCAATTCCAGCCCGATGCTTCCGGGGCGTAGTCTATGCGGACGCGGTGGAAAAGGATATCCTCCGCCTGGCGGCATTCGAACACCGCGTCGCTCGAACTGTGGCCCCACGCCCCCTTTTCATCGGAATCCGGCGCCGGTCCGCAGCCCGCGTAAGTCAGCCGGACGTCGTCGAAGGTGATTCCCGACAGCGTGCCGACGCCGTTCCCGAGCAGGCGGTTGGACAGCTCCCCCGTCCCCCGGATATGCTGGAAGGTGATGTTGCGGACGGAGGCGGCGGTGCGCGCTTCGCCGTCATTATTATCGAGCTTGATGCAGAACGGGCGGCGGGCCAGAAGGCGCATGTTGCGGAACTCGATGTCGTGGATGCAAGCTCCGGTTACATTGGCCGGATCGTTGCTCCAGTTCGACACGATGCTGATCGCGCAACGGTAGCCGGGTACGATCAGGTTGTTGAAGAGCGCGTTGCGGATTTCACCGTTGCCGACGCCGAGGCGGATCGCGTTGGCGTAGAGACTTTTCAGGATGCAGTTCGAGACGACGATCTCTTCGCAGGGACGCTTCCGGCGGAGGCGGCTGCCGTTGGCGCGCAGCGTCAGCGCGTCGTCGCCGGTTTCGATGACGCAGTCCGACACGGTGACCCGGCGGCAGCAGTCCAGGTCGATGCCGTCGCTGTTCGCCACGCGAGCGTCGGTGTGAATATGCAATCCGCGGATCGTCACCTCCTCGCAGCCGTGAAGGAAACAGCTCCAATAGGGCGAATTGACCAGGTCGAGGTCCGTCACCCGCACCCCAAAGCACTCGCACAGATAGATCATCTGCGCCGGACGCACGGTCCGCCGGAACCAGACCGGGCAGGCGGGATCGACCTCATTCAGGAAAGCCGAAAAATTGCCGTCGATCCGGCCTCCGCCGCACAGGACGATGTCCCGGCACTCCACCGCCGCGATCAGGTGGCCGCCGGTGGTGGCCTCCGCCTTGCTGGCGCTGTTCTGCGGCACGAAATCGGCCGCGTTGTAATCGGCCGGGTCCGGACTGGCCAGCAGCACCGCTCCCGGCAGGATTTTCAGCCCGCCGCCGCTCCGGAGATAGAGTGTTCCCGAAAGATAAGTTCCCGGCGGCAGGCAGGCGACGCCGCCCGCGTCGAGCGCCGCCTGAATTGCGGCCGTGTCTTTGGTCACGCCGTCGCCGACCGCCCCGAACTCCCTGACATCATGCTTCAGCATCGCGGATTCCTCCTGTTGTATTTGGCTCGCTCCTTTTTATTTAGGGGCGATTTTTACAAAATCAAATCTAAATAGCGATTATTGTGATTATTTAAAAGACGAAGTTGCGCCGGAGAAAGAGAAGACACGATGATTCTCCGGGTCAAGTGATGATTTTGGCGAACAATACTCTTCATTTAAAAGAACCACGAAATACACGAAATACACGAAAAAAAATCAAAACGAAATTTTCCCCTCTCCCCTTTCGTGTTTTTCGTGTATTTCGTGGTCAAAAAAATGGCATTACCAGTAAAGTGAAGAGCATTGGATTTTGGCGAACGGTCCGTCGCAGACACTGTCCCCCTCGAGAAGTTCCATCGGCAGGAGCATCACGCCTTTCCCGCCCGCTTTGGGGTGGCGGATGGAGTCGAGCAGCGCCTGCATCGCGACTTTGCCGAGACGGCGGCAATCCGTCGTCACCGTGGTCAGGCAGGGTATGCACAGCTTCAACACGTTGGAATCGTTGCCGATGCCGACCACCGAAATGTCTTCCGGCACCCGTATGCCGTGTTTCTGAAAGGCCTGAATGGCTCCGAGCGCCATGTTGTCGTTCAGCGCCAGCAGCGCGGTCGCGCCGGAGAGGCCGCGGCGCAGCAGCGACTCCACGGCCGCAGCTCCGCCCGATACGGTATCCGCGTCCCAGGCGGTTTCTTCGACGAAAGGGATTTCACCGAGCAGATTGTGGCGATGCATCTCCGCCTGGAACCCGGCCCAGCGTTCGTTGAGGCGCATCTTGCGGGGCGTGACCGAAATCATGCCGATCCGGCGATGTCCGCGTTCGATGAGGTAACGGACCGCCCGCGCCGCGCCGGAAAGATTGTCTTTGCTGATGCAAGTCGTGCCGGGCAAATCGGTGATATTGTCCACCAGCACCGCCGGAACCGGGCACTTCGTCAGGAATTTCTCCGCGATGAAATCCGGCGTCGGCCCCACCAGCATGGCGCCTGCGATGCCGCGGTCCGACAGCGCGAGCCGGGTGAAGGAAAAGCGTTTCTCTGTCGATTCCCAGGGGAGCGTCAGGCAGACCAAATTGAGCCGGGTCTCCATTCCACCCGCCGATTCCGCGCCGTACATGATTTCGGCGAACAGCGGCGAAACAATCCCGCGGTCGATCCAGCGCGGCATGATGAAGGCGATCCGCATATCGGTCACCGGGCCGAGCAGACCGCGAGCCTGTTCGAAGTTGCAGACGCGAAAACCACTGCGGGGAGCCACGTCGAGGACTCCGGCCTCGACCAGCTCCAGCAATGCATGGTGCACCGTCTGGCGGCTGCATCCGATCCGGTCTTCAAACGCGCGAACCGAAGGCAGCTGCCGCTGTTCGACGAGGTTGCCTTCGACGATATGCGACAGAATCTTCTGCCGGACTTCGTGAACTTTTTTTCTCAAAATGACACTCTTTTTTTCAGGAAATATACCGCCGTTTGCCGGTGAATACAAGATGCTCGAGCCAATGGCTCATTCGAAGGCGACCAGCGGATAGCGGTCCGGGTTTTTCGCCTCGCCGATTCCGGGCGCGATTTGAATCCAGCTTTCGCGCATCTCGCCGTCGTTGTCGTTGAC
>JAVBSA010000382.1:0-3879 GCA_031556915.1 Victivallis sp. | reverse complement strand
AGCGTCACCGGCGCGCGAGAAAACTTGAGGCTCCGCCTCAAACTCCGCCAAGGGGCTCCGCGCCCCTTGGAACCTCGCCAGGGCCGGGTGGCCCTGAACCCGGGCCGCTTTGCGGCCCCACTTGAAAGAAAAAATGTTATGGGTATTACCGTCAAAGAAATCGCGGAGCGCTCCGGCGTCTCCCCCGCCACCGTGTCGCGAATCCTCAACGGCAGCGACGTCGTCTCCGCCGAAAAACGGCGGAAAGTCCTCGCCGTCCTGGAAGATCACGAGCATACCGGGCGCACCCGGAAAACACGCACCGGGAAAAATGTCGGCATTCTCCTCCTGCCCGGTTCCGCGCAGGATGCGCGAACCGTCGTTGCAAAACTCGACGCCATTTTGCGCCAACTCCCCCCCAAATGGAATCTCCTCCTCCTGCCGACCGACCTCTCTTCCTATCAGCTGGAATCCCGGTTCCGCCGCGGCGAACTTGCCGGAATCCTGCTGGCCGGGCACGGCGACTGCGACGAAAGCATGGCCCGCACCCTCCGGGAAATTCCGCACGTATGGCTCAACAGCCGTCATCTGCAAGGCGAGGGCGAAACCGTCCTGATGGGCAACGAATTCGCCGGTCGCCTCGCCGGGCGTCATCTCCTCAATGCCGGGATCGCGAAACCCGCCGTACTCGGGGCTCCCAGCCGCAACCCGGGATTCCGTTCCCGCATCGATGGGTTCCGTTTCGAATTCTTCGCCGCCGAACGCGCGTTCGAAAAATATGAACTGCCCGGCAAAGTCTGTTTCGAGGAATTATCGTCGGAGAAAATCGAACGGATGCTGGAGGATTGTTTGCCGCCGGGTGGATTCGACGGCATGTTTGTTCCCGAAGAGAGGTTGACCGCCCTGTTGCACCGGGTGTTGAGCAAACGCGGAACTCCGCGCGAACATTGGCCGCTTCTGGTCTCGTGTAATTACACGGCGGAATTCCTGGCTGGACTCTGGCCGCGCCCGGCCTCGATCGATCTCGGCGCGCGGATGGTGGCGGAACTGGCCATCGCTGAACTGATGCACCGGATCGCAGGCGAAGAGGTTCGCCCGGACAATGTGGCGACCATCGTGACGCCGAGGCTGGTTCCCAGTGGGGAGTCGTAGCCGACCGGGTCCAGGGCCGAAGGAATACCGAGTGGCCAGTGGGGGAGGCGAAGCCGACCGGGTCCAGGGCCTTTCGGCCTTGGCGCGGATTGCAAAGGGCGCGGAGCCCTTTGCCGGAGTTTGAGGCGGAGCCTCAAGGTATCTCGTGCGCCGGTGACGTTAAACAAGGAAAATTTTAGCCAGAAAATTTTCCGCCACCAGGCGGGCGAAGGTCTGTTTTGACCGTCAGGTCAAACAGACCCCGACCCCTGTCAGGCTCCCACGATTTTTAAAACAGCAAAGTCGCGGGGATGTGCATTTTCCAACATGCGCGAAGCGCGCTTCATAACGCAGCGAAGCGAAGTTGCTTCCTATTGCCGAAGGCAATGCTTCATCGCAAGGCGGGGGGAAGAATGAAGCGTGCCTTCGGCACATGAAGCATCGGAGATATGAAGCACCGCTGCGGGGTATGAAGCGAAGCCTGGCGGCTTCATTTTTTTGCCGTAGGCAAAAAACCGCCTCCCCACTTTACCTTCTGAACTCCAGCGCCGTCATCGACGCCGGCGGAAACGTATGTCTCCCACCCCTTATCACCACCGGCGTCTTCGGCGTATCCTCCACGCTCTCCGCAGGGTCGGCAATCAACACTACCCCCGTTCCAGCCCCTTGAAACGCCCCGAGGTCGATCTCCGCCTCTATCGCATTATACGGATCCTTGTTGAACACCACCAGAAAAAGCGCGTCGCCGTTCCGGCTTGCCAACGCCGTCAGCGCCGGGTAGGCAGGCAAAACCAACTCCGTCTCCACATCGAATTTCAACTTGCGAATCTCAAGCGTTCCCGTAAACGGCGCAGTCACATTTTCCACCCGAAGCAACACATTGGTGCCAGGCGAATCCGCCAACGCCTGGAATTCCCCGCTGAAACTCTTCCAATCCACCGCCGTCTGAAGTCCGGCAATCGCCGCCGCCGATGAAGTCCGGTCCCAGCCGCGTCGGTCGACCACACCCAGTTTCAACGCCCCCGCCGGAGCGGGCCCGGAATATTTCGCCTCAAACGAAATCCGGTAACGGAATCCCCGACTCACATCCGGGCGCGGCAGGAACGCAAATTCAGGATAAACATTGCCGCCATGGTAGCCATCCATCTGAAAACGGAACCCGTCGGCGGTTTCCGCACCCGTGATTCCCGCGGGGAGACGGTCGAAACGAATGGCTTCCAACCTGGCCGTACCCAGAAATTCCGGTTCCCGCACCCGGTCGCCGCGCGAAGCGGTCAAGCCTGAAATCGCCCCGGCTTCGAGTCGCGGAGCATTGACAATGGAACAACCGACCAATTCGCTGCCGGTGTACCGCCCCCAGACTTCCATAAACGCCATCGGTGCGCGGCGCAAGGTGATCTCACCCTTTGCGTCGGAGACGAAACTGCCCCAGTAACCGTTGATCACCTGCCAGTAATCGGCGCAGAGAAGATGGTTGGCGGGCTCCATCCAGACCCGTTGAAGATCCGCGTTCATCAGGCCGGCGAGGCGGCTGAACCGCCAGGGGTGCGGTTTGTTGCCGGTCGACCCCACATTGAATTCGGTCATTGCCAGCGGCAGGTCTTTGCCGGCGAGTTCTCTGATCAGCGCCCGGTAGCGTCCCAGACGGTATTCCGCCTGGGCGCCGAATGCGAGGGCGGCGCCCAGCGCCTGTTCCGGCGTATGATCGGCGATCCGGGGTGCGTAGAAGTGGAGGACGACAAAGTCGGCCGCCGCTCCCGCCCGGCTCAGCACTGTCCGGTTCCAGGCGCAATCGTGCTCTTCGCCGGTTCCGGGGTCGAGGACAAGGCCGAGTTGTACCGACGGATCGACCGCCCGCATCGCCTTGGCACAGGCAAGGAAGTATTCCGCATACGCCTCGGGGGTGTACTGGCGGTGCGGAACCATATTGTGGCTGCCGTGGCTGCTCTCATTTCCCAATTCGAAGTAGCGAACAAAGTACGGGGCAATGTTGCCCCACGCGGCCCGTTTCATCGCCCAGGGAAATTCGGGGGTTGCCGGGGCGTTGAGGTATTCCACCAGTTGCGCCAGGTGCTCCGGCAGCTCTTCGGCGGGGAGCGCGTAGTCGGTCAGGGTAAAAAAGGGTTCGGCGCCGAGTTCGCGGCAAAGCCGGATATATTCGTCAACGCCGAACTTCCAGTCGCCGCGTTCTTCGGGCGAGCCGACGGCTTTGCGCCAATCGAAACCGTGGGCGAGACAGCCGCCGGGGTAACGCAGATTGCCGACCCGCATTTCACGGAGTTTCGCGACAATCGAAGGATGCGGACGGTTTTCGGCGGGATTCCAGGTGCCTTCGCCCTGGGCGACTCCGTGAAGGTTGAGCGCGGCGCTCAACGGGCGGCTGAAGATGCCGCGGTCGTCGGCCGCTTCGATGTTGGCCCCGAAATGGAGCGGATTCACCTGCCCGGTCACGCGTTCCGCATCAACGGAAATCCGGACCGGTTCCGCCCGGAGAGATAAAAACGCCGCACAAAACGCGGCAGAAAAAAGGAGTCGGCAATTCATGGCGTTCCCCCTCAGAGCGTCGAGTATTCGTTGGCGCGCCAGTGACGTTTCTGGAGCACGTTGCTGCTCCCGAGGTTGATGTCGTCGCCGAGCCGGAATTGAATTTCACCGACGTTGCCGCCGAGGAAGAGGAAGGTGCCGAACGAACCGTGCATCCACTGCTCATCCGAATCGGCGGTCGAAATCGAAAAGCCGAATTCGATCGATTTTTCATTGCGGAAACAG
>JAVBSA010000353.1:0-3509 GCA_031556915.1 Victivallis sp. | reverse complement strand
TTCTCCGGCAAGGAGGGGTTGTACCGGGCGACGCTCGGGTTGATCGTCGGGCGGGTCGGCGGGAAATTGCTGCCGGCGGCGGAGCATTTGCGCGACCGGTTGAAGGATCCGGACTTGACGCCGGAGGAGTTGCGGGAGCTGTTCCGCGACCTTCTGCGCCGGATGATCGGGCTTTTCTTTTCGGCGGAGGTTTCGCCCGCGATGGTTCAGATTTTCATTCGGGAGCAGCAGGAGCCGACTCCGGTTTTCGATGAATTGTACGATTCGCTGCTCCGGCAGATGCACGAGCTGTTCACCGAGCTTTTTGCGCGGAACGCGGGGTTGCCTTTTCCCTCCGCCAGGGCGACGCTGGGGGCTCACGCCGCGATCGGGCAGCTTTTTATTTTCAAGACCCACCAGGAGCTCATCCGGCGGCGGATGGGCTGGGAGAAATATATGCCGGAACACCTGGAGGAAATCATGCCGACGATCCTTTTCCAGATCGAAGCCGTCACCGAAGCTTACCGGAGGAACCGTCATCATGCGTAGCTCATTTCTTTTCCTTTTGCTCCTGTTCCTCTGCGGCTGCGAGCCGGGCGACAACCGCATCAACGGTTACGTCGAGGGGGAATTCGTCTACGTCGCGCCGACGACGGGCGGGGTCTTGCTCGAACGCCCGTTCCGCGAGGGCGACAGCGTCGACAGGGGCGACCGGCTGTTCGCCATCGACACGGTGGGGCTCGCCAGCGATATCAAGGGCGCCGAAGACGAATTGCGGATGAAGAAAAGCATCGTCGAAGACCTCAAAAAATGCAAGCGCCCGGAGGAGATCGAAGTGACCCGCCACCAGCTCGAACAGGCGCGTTTCGAACAGGTTTTCAACAAAGAGCAGTATATCCGCTACAAAGATATGATCGAGAAGGACGCCACGACCCAGGCGCTTTACGACAAAGCGGTTTCGGACTACGAGACCGGCAAGGCGAAAGTTCTGGAATTGGAAGCCGACCTCAAGGTGGCATACCTGCCGGCGCGCGAAGATGAAATCGCGGCGGCTGAAGCGTTCGCGGCGGCCGCCGTGCAGAAGGTCGCCAAGCTCAAAAACGATCTTCTCCGCGCCGCGCCGACTGCGACGGGCAAGGCTGCCGTACAGGAGGTTTATTTCCGGCCCGGCGAATATGTGCCGGGCGGAACGCCGGTCATCTGTCTCTTGCCGCCGGAGAATCTCAAGATCCGCTTTTTCGTCTCCCAGTCGGAATTGCCGAACATCAAAGCGGGTGCGGCTCTAACGATTCACAGCGACGGTTTCGAGGCGCCGATTCCGGCGAAGATCAGTTTTATTTCCACCCGGGCGGAATTTACACCGCCGGTGATTTACAGTACGGAATCGCGCGGCAAGCTGGTTTTCATGATCGAAGCGCGCCCGGACGCGTTTCACGCCGCCCTGCGTCCCGGATTGCCCGTCAACATCGAGCTCGGCCATGAATGAGAATGTGATTGAAGTCGAAAACCTCACCAAGCGCTTCGGTTCGAAGACCGTGGTGGATCACATCGCGCTCCGGATTCCGAAGGGGAAGATCTACGGGTTTCTCGGCCCCAACGGCAGCGGCAAGACCACCACCATCCGGATGCTCTGCGGACTCCTGACGCCGGATGAGGGAACGGGGAGCTGTCTCGGGTTCGACCTGCGGAAGGATTCCGCGAAAATCCGCCGCAAGGTCGGTTATATGACTCAAAAATTCAGTTTCTGGGAGGATCTCACCATTCGGGAAAATCTCGATTTCGTCGCCGAACTCTTTGAGTTGCCGGATGCGAAGGCGAAAGTGAAACGCGCCATTGAAAACCTCGGGCTCGCCGACCGTGCCGGACAATTGGCCGGCGCGCTCTCCGGCGGCTGGAAACAGCGGCTGGCCTTGAGCTCGTGCATTTTGCACGAACCGGAGCTGCTGCTGCTCGACGAACCGACCGCCGGGGTCGACCCGCAGGCACGGCGTGAGTTCTGGGATGAAATCCACCGCCTCGCCGCCGCCGGAATCACCGTTCTCGTCAGCACCCATTATATGGATGAAGCCGAACGCTGTCACAAGATCATCTACATCACCTCCGGCCGGATCGTCGCCGAAGGAACCGTGGAAGAGGTGATCGCGGGGGCGAATTTAAGCACCTGCCTGATCTCCGGCGAAGGCCTTGCCGGAATCGCCGCGGAATTGAACGGCAAGCCCGGCGTTTCATCGGCCGCGCCTTTCGGCAACACGCTTCACGTCAGCGGCACCGATGCGGAAGGGTTGAAAAACGCCCTCGCCCCCTACCGGGAACGGAAGGATCTCAGGATCGAAGAGGGAACGCCTTCGCTGGAAGACGTATTCATCCACTATATGTCGGGAGGGAAAAAGCAATGAGCCTCTCTTTCCGGCGAACCCGTTCGGTTCTGAAAAAGGAGCTGATCCAGCTCAAACGCGACCGTTCCACATTTGCGTTGATCCTGATGATTCCGATCGTCCAGCTGCTGCTGTTCGGTTACGCGATCAACAACGACCCCAAACACTTGCCCGCCGCGATCCTGTCGCGCGACAATTCCGTCTTTGCCCGCAGCATCGTCACGGCGATGCATAACTCCGAATACTTCGATTTCGTCCGCGAGATCCGTTCGGACCGGGAGGGGGAAGAGCTGTTGAAGCGCGGGGAAGTGCTTTTTGTCGTCACGATCCCGGAGAATTTCGCCCGTGACCTGGTGAAGGGGCTTTCGCCTTCGATCCTGCTGGAATCCGATGCCTCCGACCCCACTGCCGTGGTCAACGCGGGTGCGGCTGTTTCCGGAATCGTCGACAGTGCGCTCGCCCGTGAGATCACAGGTCCGCTGGCCGGATTGAAGGCGAAGCCGGGTGCGGCTCAAATTGAGGTTCACCGGATGTACAATCCCGAGAATCTCACCCGTTACAACATTATTCCGGGGTTGATTGCGGTGATTCTGATGATTACCGGGATCATGATGACCGCGTTGTCGTTGACTCGGGAGCGGGAACGCGGCACGATGGAGAATATGCTTTCGATGCCGGTCAAGCCGCTCGAAGTGATGGCGGGGAAGATCGTGCCTTTCGTGGGTATTGGATTCTTCCAGGCGGCGGCGGTGATTGTGGCGGCGAAACTGCTGTTCGGTGTGCCGATATTGGGGAGTTTGTGGACGTTCAATCTGGCGTTATTTATTTTTATTGTCTGCAATCTGGCGACGGGTTTCGCGATTTCGTCTGCGGCGAAGAATCAGTTGCAAGCGCTTCAGATGACGGTGTTTGTATTTTTGCCTTCGATTATGCTGTCGGGATTTATTTTTCCGTTTCTCGGGATGCCGGGGTGGGCAAGGGTGGTCGGCGGGGTTTTCCCGATGACGTACTTTTTGCGGATCGCGCGTGGAATCATGCTGAAGGGAAATGGGTTTATGGAATCCTGGCCGAACATCTGGCCGATGCTGATCATCATGCTGGCGGTGACGGCGGTGGCGATGAAGGTGTATCGAAGGACGCTGGACTGAGTGGGGG
>JAVBSA010000463.1:0-5676 GCA_031556915.1 Victivallis sp. | reverse complement strand
AAGGAACGGTGGTAATTGATGATTCCGGCCGCGATGCCGCGGGCGAGTTTGTCGAGGTACTCGGCGCTGCCGAGATTCGCTTCGTCGGCCGGGTTGGAGAGGAAACCCACTTCGATCAGGGCCGCCGGGCACTTCACGTCGCGCAGCACGGCGAACCGGGCGAATTTCACCCCCCGGTCTTCCGCGCCGGTGCGGGAAATCATGCCGCGCTGCAGGAAATAGGCGAGCAGGAAGTTATTCTGATTTTTGGCGTTCCCCGCATAGCTGCGAAGATCGGGCGCCCCGCCGTTGGTTGAGGCGACGCCTTCCGGCGACAAACTGAAGCTTTCGATTCCCCGCACGGAGGCGGTGGCCGAGTTCACGTGGATCGAAAGGAAGAGGTCCGCGTCGATGCGGTTGGCGAAGTCGCTCCGGGCGTCGAGCGACAGCGCGGTGTCGCGCGTCCGGGTCATGCGTACTTTGTAGCCGTAGGCGGAGAGGATTTTCGCCACGCGTCCGGTCAGGTTGAGCGTGATGGTCTTTTCCAGCAGCCGTTTCCCGGCCGCCCCCTGATCTTTGCCGCCGTGCCCCGGATCGAGCACGATGACCCCGATCGGGTGGCGGATCGGGGCGCGCTTGCCCAGCAGCGGCGCCAGGATGGTGTCGAAATCGGTCTTGCTCAACAGCGGCGCGCCTTCCCGCAGCGACGGTGCGAAACAGAGGTTGAGCCGGATGTTGTTGAAGTAGACGTACTGTTTATCGGGGTAGACCAGGAGGCGGTCTTTGTCGCGGGTGAGTGCATAAACACCCGCTCCCCGGTTGATTTTGCAATTGTAGATTCGCGCCGCGTCGGAGAGGAAAACGCTCCGGCGCCCGTTGGACCAGATCGTGCGGGGAGATGAATTGACCGCGCCCAGCTCGAAACCCGGAAAAAATCCAGGAGTCAGCAGAAAAAGAAAGAGGATTGTCCGCAGGGCCGCGCGCATTTGGTCAGAGTTTCTCCAGTTTCACCTGCGTGTGATAGTCTTCGACCGGTGGATACATGGCGTATAGATTGTTGTTCAGCATGACGCATTCGGTGAGCGAGCCGAAGACGAACGCCTTCGCTTCGACGAGTGCGTTTTTCCACGGCATCCCGAGCGCGAGAGCCGAGGTCAATGCCGCCGAGAGCGTGCACCCGGTTCCGTGCGACTGTTTCCGCTCCGGCGCCCGCGGCGAGGACAGCGCGTAAAGCTGCCCCTCTTTGCAGATGAAATCGGTCACGCTCTTTCCCCCCGGCGCATGGCCGGTTTTGAGGATGACGCCGACTTTCCAGCGTTCGAAACACTCTTTGGCCGCGTCGCGGTAATCCTGTACGGAATCGAGTTTGCGCCCCAGGAGAAGCTCCGCTTCGGGGATGTTCGGCGTGATCCATTTCGCCCGCGGGAAGAGGTCGCGTTTCACCGCCTCCACCGCCGCGGATTCCAGCAGCACGCTGCCCGAGGTCGAGACCATCACGGGATCCACCACGAGCGAAAGGTTGTGTTTTGCCGTCAATTCGGCCACCTTTTTCACGATTTCCGCGTTGAACAGCATGCCGGTCTTGGCGAATTTGACCGGAATCGCCGCGAGCACAGTCTCGATCTGGCAGGCAACCCCTTCGGCCGGAACGGGATCGATCCGGTTCACGGTTCTCGGGTTCTGGCTGGTCAACGCGGTAATGGCGCTGCAGCCGTAGACGCCGAAGGCGCTCATGGTGCGCAAGTCGGCCTGGATTCCGGCGCCGCCGCCGGAGTCGCTGCCGGCGATGGTAAGCGCGGCGGGATAACGTTCTTCTGTTGGATTATTTTTCATGAGTCGATTGTCTTTGCACTTTGAAACGGTTATATTGATATTTTTAAAGATACATCATACCGGATTAAAAAACAAATGCATTTCTGGATTCTTGCGGCGACATTTTTTCTGGCGGGCGCGCTTCCGCTCGCCGGCGCGCCGATTCTGACCGCCGACGGCGTCGAAATCGTGAACGACGGCAGCAGCGTCTCCATCCGCGAAACGGCCGACGAACTCCGCGCGCTCGACCGGCAGATCACCACGCTCTTCAAGGTGAACGGCAAGCAGAAGGGGTATCCCTGCCGGATCGTGCTCTCCGGGCTGCTGCCGCCGGGTGAATTCCTGGCCAGCTGCCAGCCGTCCGGCTGGGTTTTCTCCTTCAACGCCGACGACGGCGACTGGCGGAACGACTTCAAGCTGCGGCGGAAACTGACCGGGCTGCTGCTGCTGGCCAAGACGAAAACCATGCCTACTCCCCTCGAACAGGAGTATCTGCCCGGTTGGATCTCCGCCGGGATCGACCGCCGGATCCGGGATTCGAAACGGAGCGAATTATTGCTCCGGCGCAACCGGGACCTGCCGGTTTTGCGCGCGCTTGCGGAGCTGGGAACCTTCCCCGACTTCGCCCGGATGCGGACGCTCAGGGGCGACCTCCTCGCCGGCGCGGCCCGCGTTTGGTTCGGCGAACTCGGCCGCGCCATGACGGATCTTGCCGCGACAGTCTCGACCGAGTCGGACAACGCGCTTCTCGAATACGCGCTGCTCTGCAGCCGCCCCGGCTCCATCGAAGCGGAAGCGTTTCACGGCACGCTGGGCAAACGCTTCCTGGCGGCGGCGGAGAAGACTCCGCTCCCCAAACGCGTCGGCGGTGAAGAGTGGGAAAAACTCTCCGCCGATCAAAAAATCCAGCTCTACCTGGCCAATCAGATCCGGCGCATCGCCTGGAACGAATTTTCCCCCATGCCGGCCGAAGTCGCCATCGCGGAGCTCGACGAAGTGATGACCATGCAATATATGGAGCTCGACAAAGAGGGCCGTCCCACCGGCAAAAATTTGAGCGCTCCCCTCACCGGGCTGCCCGAACTCCTTTGCGAACGGCCCGACGCGGATGAGATCAGGAACCGCCAGGCGTACCGCCTCCAGCAGCTCGGGACCGGCAACGACGTGGCGTATTACCGGAAGATCGAACAACTTCAGCAGACGCTGCGGCTGCTGCCGCAAAACGCCAGGCGCGCTTCGCCGGAACTCGCGGCGAAATTCCGGCGCGAGCTCGGCGCTTTGCGCACGGAATTGGAATTCCGCCGCAAAGTGGAACTCTATCTCGAAGAACAGGAGCCGCGTTTCCGCGTTCCCGCTCAATTTTACGCCGAAGCGATTCAGGAGGCGGCCCGCCCGGCCCCCTGGCTCCTGCCCGAAGAAGAGGCTTACCTCGACCGGATGGCCGCCGAGTGGCGGTGACGGGTTCCGGATCATCTTTTTTTCTCCATTTCTGGCCGGTTCTTTGCTCGAACGGCTTGTTAAAATCCATTGGTTGCTGTATATTACCGGATAAAATTGTGTTTCGATTATTTCATTTCTACGGGAACAGGAAGTTATGAGCGATTTGGAGAGCAGGGACATTCCAGTTAATATTGAAGATATCATGCATACCGCGTATCTTCAGTATTCTTTGAGCGTAAACGTGGGGCGCGCCATTCCGGACGTGCGGGACGGCTTGAAACCGGTGAACCGCCGCATTCTTTTTGCGATGAAGATGCTGAATCTGGGCAAGTCGCACGCCACCGTCAAGTGCGCCCGCGTGGTCGGCGAAGTGATGGGTAAATACCATCCGCACGGCGACTCGGCGATCTATGACTCCATGGTGCGTCTCGCCCAGGATTTCTCGATGCGCTGCCCGCTCATCGAGGGGCAGGGCAACTTCGGCAACGTCGACGGCGACCCCGCCGCCGCCAGCCGTTATACCGAGTGCCGCATGGAGCGCCTCGGCGAAGAGATGCTCGCCGATATCGAAAAAGACACCGTCAACATGGTGCCGAACTTCGACGAGTCGGAGAAAGAGCCCGAAGTGCTCCCGGCCCGCTTTCCCCAGCTTCTTGTCAACGGCACCACCGGCATCGGCGTCGGGATGGCGACCAGCATCCCCCCCCACAACCTGGGCGAGGTGATCGACGCGACCATCTGTTTGCTCGACAACCCGCAGGCGACGGTGGATGAATTGATGGAGTTCATCCCTGCTCCCGACTTCCCCACGGGCGCGATCATCCGCGGCCGTTATTCGCTGCGTCATTTCTATCAGACCGGGCGCGGCAGCGTCAAGATCCGCGCCAAGGCCGACATCATCGAAAAAGACGGCGTCGAACAGATCATCATCACCGAAATCCCCTACGCGGTCAGCAAGGGCGCGCTGGTGGAAAAGATGGCGGAGCTGGTGAAGGATAAACGGATCACCGGGATCTCGACCCTCGTCGACGTCTCCAGCAAACGGACCGGCATGCGCATTGAAATCGGCATCAAGCGCGGCTCGATGGCGAGCGTGGTGCTCAACCAGCTTTACAGCTCCACCCAGCTCGAGACGGTCATGGGGTGCACCATGCTGGTGGTGGACCACAACCGGCCCCGCACCATGAATCTTGCGCAGGTGCTCCAAGCCTACATCGACCACCGGCTCGAAGTGATTCTGCGCCGTTCGATCTTCGACCTCAACAAGGCGGAAGCGCGCTCCCATATCCTGGAAGGCTACCTCAAGGCGCTCGCCAACATCGACGAAGTGGTTCAGATCATCCGCGATTCGCGCAACCGGCAGGAGGCTTCGGCCAATCTGATCGCGCGCTTCGCCTTTACGCAGATCCAGGCGGACGCCATCCTCGACATGCGCTTGCACCAGCTCACCGGCCTCGCGGTCGAAGTGGTTCAGGCCGAATTCGATGAACTCCAGATCAAGATCGAATATCTGCGCAGCCTCATCGCCAGCCGCGAAATGCGGATCGGCGTCATCAAGCAGGAACTGACCGAGATCCGCGAAAAATACAGCGATCCGCGCCGTTCGGAAATCACCGTTGACGACTCCGACCTCAACATCGCGGACCTGATTCCGCGTCACAGCACGGTCATCACGGTTTCGAACACAGGCTACATCAAGCGCGTTCCGTCGGATACCTACCGCACTCAGCATCGCGGCGGCAAAGGCATCATCGGCATGGAAACCAAGGAAGAGGATTATGTCGAACACCTCTTCAACGCCGACAGCCACGACCTCATTTTCTTCTTTACCGACCGCGGTTTCATGTACTGGCTCAACGTCTACGAGATTCCGGAGGGATCCCGTACCGGCAAGGGCAAGGCGATCGTCAACATGATCAAGGTGGAACCGGGTGAAAAGATCTGCGCGATGCTCACCGTTTCGCCGGATGAATTCAACGAATCCAACAAATACATCGTCATGGCCTCGCGCAAGGGCTACATCAAGAAAAGCGAGCTCGCGCTCTTCAAGAATCTCCGCCGCACCGGCCTCCGGGCGCTGGTCATCGAAGAGGACGACGATCTCATCGGCGCTGGAATCAGCGAAAACGGCAACGAAATCCTGCTCTCGACCCGGCTCGGCATGGCCTGCCTTTTCGACCAGGACGACGACCAGATCCGGCCGATGGGGCGCACCGCCCGCGGCGTGACCGGCATGCGCTTCAAGCTCGCCGGCGACTATGTGGTCGGTATGGAGGTGATTCGCGAGCACATCTACACCGAAGAGGAAATCGCCGGTGAAGAGGGCGCGGAAGGCGAGACCGAAGTTGAAGTGGAAGTCGAAGTCGAGACCGACGAAGAGACCCCCGTCTTCGGCAGCGGCCCGGAAGTCCTGGTCGTCACCGACGGCGGCATGGGCAAGCGCTC
>JAVBSA010000163.1:0-4796 GCA_031556915.1 Victivallis sp. | reverse complement strand
TTCCCCGATCGAGGGGTTCCAGATCGAAGTGCCCGTGATGTCGGCGGGAAGCAAATCGGGCGTAAACTGAATGCGGCTGAAGCCCGCATCCACCAGCCGGGCCAACGATTTGGCAAGCGTGGTTTTGCCCACGCCCGGCACGTCGTCGAGCAGAACGTTGCCGCCCGCCACAAAGGCGGTCAGCAGATAACGGATCACTTCGTGCTTGCCGCGGATGACCCGGTTGAGTTCGGATTCGACAATCGCCAGTTTTTCCAACGGAGTCGCCATTTTTTATCTCCTCAGTAAAGTGTCATTTCGAAGTTGAATGTCGCGGTCTCCGGGGCGTTCCAGTGAGCGTTCCGGAGATCGTAGAAATCGTAGAAACCCGCCAGGCGCGGAACCGAGTGCGTTTTGACGGGGTAAATCCGGGTCAGCTTCTCCACCCGGTCGAACCGCACGGCGAACGAGTTGCCGCGCGCGTCGCGGATCTCGCCGTCCACCGGAATGAGGGCCCGGGTGGTGAACAGCGCCGGGCGGCCGTAGCGGTAAAGCTCGAGCGGCAGGATGGATCGAGCGCGGAGCAATTCCAGCGCCTCTTTGTCGAGTTCGACATGCGCCGCCGCGCGGCGGACGCCGAAACGGGACAACTCCAAAACCGCCATTGAGTTGCAGACGGGGAGGGGCACGCCGGTGACGATCTCCGCATCCCGGAAGTCTCTGAGCAGTTCAAGCCCGTAGAGCGAGGTTGCGCGGAAGCGTTTGATTCCGGCTTTGGCCGCGGCCTGGATCGCACGCTTGACCGCCTCGACTTTGTCTTCGGGGCAGAAGTCCGGCAGGATCACTTCGTTGGTCAGTTTGTTGAAATCGAACAACCCGTCCGCCCGGATCGCCTTGCGGTTGGCCGGTTCCGCGCCGCCCGGCTTCATCGCCACGGTTTCGATCAGCAGCTCGGGGAGGGCGTAAGAGGGTTTCTGCGCCAGGTAAGCGCGCCGGAACTGTTCCAGCCCCCGGCCGGAATTCCGGAATATGCTTTCCGGCTGCGTTTTTTCCTTGAATTCATCCCAGAATGCGCGCCGGACTTGTTTCAGCACGGCGGCGGGGAAGAAGTAAGCGCCGTCGATGCCGGCTTCGAAACGGCCAAGGGCGAACACATCGGAATCCGCCGCCGCGAACGCTTCGGCCAGCTTGGCCGCGTCGACCGGATGCGAGTCCGCTTTCGCGAGCTCCAGCGGATAACTCCACGCCGGGAAGGGGGCGTTCCCGACCTCGACCTTCAACTCCGAAGCGGTCAGCTTGACGGAGAGGTCGACCTTGGTTTTCTGAGGGGGGAGCGCGTTCAATTCTTTTGTGTAATCAGGAAAGCTTTCGCCGATCTTGAAGACCAGCCCATCCGGCGAGACCGGTTTGTCGCAGGGGATCGTCACCATCTGGCCCGGCAGCGCCTTGCGCGCCGGGAGGTTGTCGACGAACATCCGGGTGATGGAAATCGCCGGGCCCTCATCGCCGGATTTCGGCTGGATGCGGATGCGGTCGCCGAGAAAGAGGCGTTTTTTGGTGATGAAACCGAATCCGTTCTCCCGCAGGTCGCTGACCGTGCCGCAGAGAAGGCCGGCGGCGCCGAGCGAATCGTGCGCGATCAGATCCTTCATCGATTCATGCGTAAAGAAACCCGACGACCATTTGCGCCCGCACCCCTTGGAGAGGAGGTTGCGCGCTTCGCCCAGGTGCTGTTCAAACTCCGCCTCCGGGGCGTCGAGCAGCAGCCGGTAGGCCGAGACGGTCTGTTTGACGTAGTCGGGCTGTTTCAGCCGGCCTTCGATCTTGAACGATTCGATCCCCATCTTCCGCAATTGCGGAATTTGTTCGATCGCACAGAGGTCCTGCGGCGAAAAGAAAAAACCGTTCCCGTTTTTGGTGAAGTAACGGCGGCGGCAGGGCTGTTTGCATTTGCCCCGGTTGCCGCTGAATCCGCCCAGGTAGGATGAGAAAAAGCAGACGCCCGAAAGCGAGGCGCAGAGCGCGCCGTGAATGAACACTTCCAGCTCGAGATCGGTCGATTTGCGCACCCTGGCGATCTCTTCCATGGTCATCTGGCGCTCGAGCACCACGCGGGTGAGGCCGAGCTCTTTGGCGAAGGCGAGGCCGGCCGAGTTGTGGATTCCCATCTGGGTGGAGCCGTGGAGGGTGAGCCGCGGAAAATACTCCCGCACCATCCGGACGAGCCCGAGGTCCTGGACCAGCAGCGCGTCGGGGGCCGTCTCTTCAAGCATGGCGAGCATTTCGGCCGCCTCCGGCAGCTCCTGTTCTTTCAGGAGGGTGTTGAAGGTGACATAGACCTTGCGGTCGAGTTTATGGGCGTGTTCAATGATCTTGCCCAGATTTTCGGGGGTGAAGTTTTCGCCGCGTTCGCGTGCGTTGAATTTGCCGAGCCCGGCATAGACGGCGTCGGCCCCCGCTTCGAAGGCCGCAAGTGCACAGGCGGGACTCCCCGCCGGAGCGAGAAGTTCCACCACTTTTTTCTGTTTCATGGATGTTCCGTTTTTCATTTGTATCACTATAGCCATTTCGGGCGAATTTTCAATGGCCGAAGCGAAAATTACGCAGAAAAAAGCGATCAGGAAAACCTGCCCGTGCGGTACTGCTGCCGGAAATCACGCGGGGAGACCGCGCATTTCTCTTTGAACAGCCGGGAGAAATAGTATTGATCGCTCCAGCCGCACCGGTCGGCGATCTCCTTGACGGTGAGAGAGGTGCTGCTCAGCAGCCGTTTCGCCGCAATCATCCGCGCGTCGATCATCTCCGCATAAGGGGAGCTGCCGAAGAGCTTCCGGTAAAGCGCCGAAAAACGCTCCGGGCTGAGGCCGGCCCGGGAGGCGAGGTCGGCGATGTGGTATTCCCGGGCGTATTCCCGCCGGAGTTGGGCGCGGATCTGCCGGAACACCGGATCATACTCCCGTTCCAGCTGCGTCAACATTGCCTGACGGTGCGCTTCGTCGCCGTGTGCCCGCTTGATCGCCAGCAGCAATAAATGCAAATGGAGCCGGATGGAGGTCGCCGAAAACCCATCGGGATTTTCGAGTTCCTCCCGGATTGCCGCGATTCCGCTTTCCAGGAGATCGGGCCGCCCGGTCGGCAACAGAGTGTCGTACGGCAGTTTCAGGTCGCCGATCATCCCGCTGACGGTTTTGAAATCGGCCTTCAGCCAGTCGTTGCGGAACCCTTCGTGGGAACCGAAGACGCTGTAATGATATTCCCGGAATTCGAGGCTGTGAATGATGCAGCAGCCCGGCTCACCGGTTTCGAGGCCGTTCCGCGTGAGAATCATGACCGGGGTGCGGAAGCACATGATAAGGCAAGTATCGTCGAGCGCCGCCGGGCAGTCGTAACGGTAATCCGGAGTGTGGCGGGTATCGATGTCGATCAGGTGGGGCTGAATTATCATATAACCGTTTTCTCCATCATTTTTTCCGTTTTCTCTATTGGGCGCAAAGTTAAAATAAACCATAATATAACAGAAATCAAGAAGGGAGTTCCAAATATGGATCGAGTCGGAATCTGCTTTGTGGGGTGTGGCGATCATGCCAACCGTTTTGTCTATCCTTCTCTGGCGAACCTGCCGGACGCTGCGCTCCTGGCGGTCTGTTCGCTCGACGCCGGAGAAGCCGAACAAAACCGGTGCAAACACGGCGCGAAAAGCGCCTATACCGATTACCGGGAGATGATTCAGAAAGAACGACCGGACGCGGTCATCGTCGTCGGTCCCCCGCAGCTCCACTATGAAGTCGGGCTGCTGTGCATCGAAAAACGCATTCCCTTCTACACAGAAAAGCCCTCCGGCGCGGATGTGCGCCAGGCGCGGGAACTTGCAGAACTGGCTGCCGCCGCCAACGTTTACGGCCAGGTGGGGTTTATGATGCGCCACAGCGCCGTGGTCCGCGAAGCGAATCGCCTGATGACGGGGCCGCCGGAATACGGGAGCGTCCGCTATTTCACCAGCGGCCCCTACCGTTCCGATGAAATTTACGGAATGCCTGGAACCGACGACCTCTCCTTTCTGCGCCGTTACCTCATGGTTCAGGCGGTTCACCCGGTGAACCTGGCGGCCTCGTTCCTGGGGGAGTTGGCCGGAATCGATTCCGAAGTGCGTTTTTCCGGCGAAAACATCCTCGTCGAAATCCGGTTGGAAGATACGGCGGGCAAACGCATGAACGCTTTTCTTCACACCTTCGTCGCGCCGGGATACGGCAACCTGAAGTTCGAAACGGAACTCTTTTTCGCCGACCGCAGCATGATCTTCACCGACGCCTTCCACGCTCTGGAGCACTGTTTGCCCGAAGCTTCCTCCTCGGGGAATTCGCACCGCTGGCAGTTCGCCGCATTCGGTTCCAACAATGTCAAGATGGGGTATGAGACCGAATTGCGCCATTTTCTCGACTGTGTGAAGAACGGCCCGCCTTCGGGGGAGCTGACCACGCTCGGCGACAGTTTGAAAACCATGGAAATTCTGGACGCGGTCGTCCGGATGGAACAGGAGAAACAGGAACATGATTCGCAGAATTCTGACCTTTCACGGGCCGTATGAAGCCCGCCTGGAGCAAGAGGAATACCTCGCGCCCGAAGGCCGACCGCTGATCGTCACCGATTTCAGCACGGTCAGCCCCGGCACGGAGCTCTTCTGCATCCGGGAGGAAAAACGCGTCCGTCCCGGCTACATCCGGGTTTCCCGCTTGTACTGCGTTTTGCAATTTATTTCTCTCCATTGATAATGATAAAATGAAAACCCCCGCCGTCCACAAGGGAAACAGCGGGGGGAT
>JAVBSA010000441.1:0-6337 GCA_031556915.1 Victivallis sp. | reverse complement strand
AACTCCCGGTCGCAATTCCGCGCCACGCCGGGCAGCTGCCAATTTACGGGAACGCGCCGCGGCCGGGGCGGCGGGATTATACCGATCTGCCCGGTTCGCCGCTGCTGCCGATGGGGTTCGGGCTGAGTTACACCACCTTCTCCTATTCGGAGCTTGCCGTCTCGCCCGCGGCAATGCCGCCCGGCGGAACAGCCCTCGTCGGCGTCACCGTCCGCAACAGCGGGGAACGGACAGGCGACGAGGTCGTACAGCTTTATCTCACCGACGAATACAGCTCGCGGCTGCGGCCCGACCGGGAACTGTGCGGTTTTGCCCGGATCCGTCTCGCCCCCGGCGAAAGCCGCCGGGTCAGTTTTGAAATCGGCGACGAAGTTTTGCGCCAGCTCCTGCCGGACGGTACGACCGGCGTGGAGCCCGGCGATTTTATTTTCACCGTGGGCTGCGATGCGGTTACAGGCCTGGACTGCCGGCTCACCATATTATCAACGGAAAGGGTTCTATGAATCGGGAATATTTGAAACGAATCGCGCTCCCGGGCATGCTGCTGGGAATCGCCGCTACTTTGCACGCGCTGCCGCCGGGAATCTCCGTCGCGCCTTCCGGCGAAGTGGAGCTGGCCGGCCTCGCGGGGCAGGTCGTCTGCCTCGGAACCGGATTCCAGCGCAACGCCCAGTCGGCCAGAACCGTCACCGCCGATCCCGGCTATCCGGTGCTCAGCGACCGCTTTTTCGAAGTCCAGGGCAGCTTTGCCCTTCACGACGGCAAGCGATTCCAGCTTCAGCAGAAGTGGGAGGATGGCGGCGCCGGCAATATCGACTGCCGGATTTCGCTGCGCGCCATCGACACCCCGGTGGAGTGCGTCCTCCTCTGCTTTTCGTTGGAACTGCCGTTCGCGGACTATTCCGGCAGGCAGCTGACGGTGGACGGCGCCGAAACGGCGGCGGGGCATTGGACGCGCGACCGGGTGCGTTCCGTCTCGATTCCCTGCGGCAGCCGGACTCTTACTGTTACCGGCGACTTCAAGCTGGCGATGCGCGATAACCGCGGCAACGGGGTGCAGAGCTACAGTCTGCGTTTCTCCTTCCGGCCGGATCAGGGGAAGATCCGTGAAAGCGACTTCCGGGCCGCATTCCGGATCGATCTGGCCGCTCAGCGGACGGTCGCGCTGAAGGGAGCGGACGCGGCCGGCTTTCTCCGGCAGCTCCGGGTTGCGAAGGGAGAATTCCGGCGCGGCGCGCTGGTTTTCGATATCGACGGAAGCATGTTGAACCTCGGCAGGGGGGAAAGCGCGGAGCTCGGCGACTCCGGGAACGAGCGTTATTTGTATCTGCTTCACAACGCCGACTCCGCCAAAGCGAAACCGGAATTGGCGGTCCGTTACGCCGACGGAACAACGAAGCGCATCGAACTCCGGGAGGGAACCGATTTCTCCCCGGTTCTCCGGCGGTTGCCCAACGGCGCTTTGAGCGCGGCGGACGACCGGGGCGAAAGCGGGCTCTACATCTCCCGCTTCGATCTCGGTGAGACGAAGTGCGCCGCCATCGCCTTCTCCAATACCGGGGAGGGCCGGTATTCCGTCGCCGGCCTTATCCGGAGCAGCGAACGGGTGGAGACCTCTGCGCTTGACAGCATCTTTTTCGTACGCGAAAACGAAATCTGGCGCCCCATGGAAAAGGTGAAAGACGTGCTGCCGGGTTCCGCTCTCGACTTCTCCCGCTCCACCGAGGCTCCCGCCGGAAAATTCGGCTGGGTGAAGGCGGATGAAAATGGTCATTTCACCTTTGAAGACGCTCCCGGCAAGCGCATCCGCTTCCTGGGCGCCAATGTCGTCGGCGCGGGGAACTTCCCGGATCATGACAACGCCCGCCGCCTGGTCGGCGACATGGCGGCGGTCGGTTACAACACAGTCCGTCTGCATCACTTCGACGGGCGGCTCACCGGGCCGAAAGCCAAAGATTCGCTGGATTTCGACCCCGGTCAGCTGGACCGGCTGGATTTCCTCTTCGTCGAATCGAAACGGAGAGGCTTGTACATCACCATCGACCTTCACAGCGCCCGCGCCCCCCGCGAGATCAACCTGAGTTCCGACGATTATAAAACAACCGTGCCCGTCAATGCCGAAGCGTTCGCGAATTGGAAGGCGTATGCGCGCAAACTGCTCGAACACGTCAATCCCCACACCGGCCTCGCCTGGGGCAAAGACCCGGCTCTCTTCTCGGTGGTGCTGCTCAACGAACACGCTCCCTACCAGAACTGGGACGGCAACGATCTTCGCCGCAAATATTACAGCGAAGCATATGGGAAATACCTGCGGGAGAAAGGGATGTACTCTGAACAGGCGGCGAAGGAACGGGGGGCTGAATTCCACCGTTTCCTGCGCGATGTCACTGTCCGTTTCATCCGCGAGGCGACCGCGTTCCTGCGCGAAGACCTCGGCTACCGGGGCATGATCACCCACGTCAACCACCGCAACCAGCTGGTCAACGGCGAATTGCGCGAACTGCTCGACTTCGTGGATAATCACCAATACTGGGACCACCCCATGTTCCTGCCCGGTAAGGACTGGTCTTTTCCGGTTCTCCACAGCCAGATGAGTTCGCTGGCGGCCGGAGTCTGGAATCCGCGCACCATCTTCCACTCGCGCCTTTTCGGCAAGCCCTATACGGTGACGGAATACAACTACACCTTCCCCAACAAATTCCGGGCGGAGATCGGGCCGCTCTACGGCGGGCTCGCCTCGCTCCAGGATTGGGACGGGCTTTACCGGTTCGCCTGGTGGGGGCATATGCAAGACCGGGTCGTTCACGCAAATCCGATCAACCGGTTCGATATCGCGGAGGATTCCCTTTCGCTCCTCGCCGAGCGGCTGATCTGGGCCCTGTTCGTGCGCGGCGACGCCTCACCCGCCGAAGAGGCGCTGGCCTGGCCCTACGGGGAGAGCATGTACCGCGATTGGACAACGCTCGCCGACAACGTTCCGCCGCTCCCCTTCCAGCAGTTGGGGCTGTACTGCCGCACCGGCCTCCTGCGGGAGGGAACGTCGTTCCCCGGCGTGAAGCTCCTGACGCCCCGGAAATACGGCGAAGAGCTGACGGAAGAAGAGCGCCGCTTCGACAAGCTGCCGGCCAAACGTTCGGCGAACAAAGAAATCCTAACCGGGCCCGCGGGCTGTACGGTGGTCACCCCGAAAACCGAAAGTCTGGCCCTCTTCGGCGGCGACCGCGCCGGGAAGCTGCTGCGGGTCGAAAAGGCCGACTCCTTCCAGGTGGTTTCCGCGCTGGCGATGGATGGCGCGCAGCTTGCTTCCAGCCGGGAAATCCTGCTGTTTCACCAGAGCGATCTCCTGAACAGCAACATGCGCTTCGCCAACGAGAGCTGCCAGACGGTGGAAGGGTGGGGCGAAACCGTTCCCCTGATCCGCCGCGCCACGGCGACGGCCCGGCTGCGGCTCCCCGCGGGCTCCTGGAGCGTCCGTTCGATCGGGCTCGACGGCGCGGCCAAGCGGGAAATCGTTTCGGAATTCAAAGACGGGGAACTGGTCTTCCCGCTCGACACCGCCCGCGACGGCGGAACCATGGTCTATCAGATTACCGTAAAATAAGGAGGTTCCGGATGAAACGAATGTTTACACTGATTGAACTTCTGGTCGTGATTGCGATCATCGCCATCCTGGCCGGCATGCTACTGCCCGCGCTGGGCAAGGCGCGGGAGAAGGCTCACAGCGCGAACTGCATGTCCAACCTGAAGCAGATCTTCAACGCGGTCTGGCAGTATACGGACGACAACAAAACGATTCCGCTCCGCAACCACGGTTACGGCGATTACCCCTGGTGCCACCCGCTCTTCAAGGGAAATTACCTCGGCGGAACCTATCACAACCCCAACTGGGATTATTCGCCGAGCGGCCTCTTCCGCTGTCCCGGGGTCAAAGAGAGCAACCGGGGTGCTTACGGAATCCTCAACGACCGGGCCGTGCCGGGCGACGCCTACTATTACGCCGACCGCTACACCTCGGGGAGGGTCTGCAATCCCTCCTGGAAGGCGCTGCTCAGCGAAGTCTCCACCGAATATTGGACATGGTACCCCTATGATTACTGGCAGTGGCGGGATACGTTCGCCGCCTCGCCCCATGTGCAATACGCGCCGCACGGATTTTCCTCCAACGTGGCTTTTGTCGACGGCCATGTCGAAGCGGTCCGGCGTTCGCTGACCGAAGTGGTCAGCCCTGAAAGTTTCGACCCGATCCGAAAAGGAGCGTCCCGTTACCAATGGAAGTAGAGTTTATGAACGGTAATCTGTTTGACGGCAAAGAGTTTCTGGTCGGATGCAACTACTGGGCTTCGCACGCCGGGCCCCGGATGTGGTGCGAGTGGAATCCGGAAATCGTGGAGGAGGATCTCCGCCGCCTGGCGGCCCGCGATATCCGGTTGCTCCGGGTCTTCCCCAACTGGCGCGATTTCCAGCCGCTGGAAGCGATGGCCGAGTGCTGCAACCGTCCGGCGGGAATGCGCATGGCGCAGGACCGCGTCCTGCCGGATTCCGGTCCCGGCAGTGCCGGCGTCGATCCGGTGATGCTCGAGCGTTTCCGCGTTTTCGCCCGGCTGGCGGAGAAGCATGGAATCCGGCTGATCGTCTCTTTGCTGGCCGGCTGGATGTCCGGGCGGATGTTCCTGCCGCCCGCTTTCGAGCGGCGCAATCTGCTCACCGATCCCGAGGTGATCCATTGGGAGGTGCGGTTCGTCCGCACCCTGGTTCGTGAGCTCCGCAACGAAGTTGCCGTCGTCGCCTGGGAACCGGGGAACGAATGCGACTGTATGCAGCAGGTTTCCTTGCCGGAACTTTGGCTGTGGTTCGACGTCATCTGCGGCGCGATCCGCCGCGAGGACCGGGAACGCCCGGTCATCTCCGGGTCCAACAGCCGCCCGGAGGGGTCCCGGATTGCCGACCGGGCCGAAAGCGCCGATATCCTCTGCGCCCACTCTTACGCGGCATTTTCCAAACACTGCCGGGTCGACCCGGTGAACACCATGCGCAATGCTTTTCAGGCGGTGTTCATGACCCGCTGCTGTATCGACCTGGGCGGGAAAGACGCTTTTATCGAGGAGATCGGCAGTTTCGGCCCCACCCAGAACGGCGAAGAGGAGTCGGCCGCTTTCCTGGAAAATGTCCTCTGGAACGCCTGGAGCCACGACTGCCGCGCCTTGCTCTGGTGGTGCGCCTTCGATCAGACGGAGCTCGACTTTCACCCGTATGACGAATGTTCCATGGAACGCGAGCTGGGGCTGTTCCGAGCGGACGGCAGCGCCAAGCCCGCCCTGGAAACGCTGGCGCGTTTCAGCCGGTTTGCGGCGGCGCATTCTTTGCCGCCGCCCCGCCGCGAGGCCGTGGTGCTGCTGACCCGGGAGCAAGACTGCTGGAGCGCCGGATTTCTCAGTTTTCTCCTGGCCAAACGGGCGGGGTTCGATGTGACGTTCCAGTTTGCCGACGCGCCGCTCCGGCCGGCTCCGCTTTATCTGATGCCTTCGGTGACGGGGTTCCGGATCCTGCCGCGCAACCGTTATTGCGAACTCCTGGCGGCGGTGGAACGCGGGGCGAGTTTCTATGTGTCGGCGGACGATGCCGGAATCGAACCCTTTGCTCCTTTCGGCGTGCCGATCCGGACGGTTTCCGGCCGGAAATCTCCGGCCCGGCTTGTTTTCGCCGACGGCCTCGAGCTTACGCTCGACTGTCCGCACGAAATCCGGCTGGGGGGTGGCGGGGCGGAGGTGCTGGCGCACGACGGCGAGGGCAACTTTGCTTTCACCTGCAACCCATTCGGCAGGGGGAAGCTGTTCTTTCTCAACGTTCCGCTGGAAACCGCTCTGGCTCCGCAGCCGCGATTGTTCGAGGCGGATTCTCAACCGTATGACAGGATCTACCGGATTCTGGCGGAGAAGGCGGGTCTCCGGCGCCTGGCGACCCGCGACAATCCGGCGGTGACTTTGACGGAGCATCCGGTTTCGGATTGTTGCGTCCGGGTGGTGGCGGTGAACAACTCCCCCGAGCCTCAGGAGGTTCACTTCAAAGCCGCTCCCGGCTGGTGTTTTGCGGGTGTGCTTCCATCTGTTCTCGAAGGAAACACCGGGACGATGCTTGAAATGGAAAAAATATCGTGTCTGGCGGGAGTGGGGCCGCAAAGCGGCCCGGGTTCAGGGCCTTTCGGCCCTGGCGAGGTTCCAAGGGGCGCGCAGCCCCTTGGCGGAGTTTGAGGCGGAGCCTCACGGTATCTCGCACGCCGGTGACGCTGAAAAAGGAAAATTTCGCCAGAAATTTTCCGCCACCAGGCGGGCGACGGTCT
>JAVBSA010000354.1:0-4021 GCA_031556915.1 Victivallis sp. | reverse complement strand
GCGGATTACGGCCGTTCCCGATCGGAAACTCATCCCGGTCGCCATCTGAATAAATCACCCGGAGTTGGCCGGATTCGCCGTCCAGCAGCAGATAAAGCGCCTTCCCCCGGATGCCGCCAACCGGTATCGTATCGATGCTGCGCGGTTCCGGAACGACTTCAAACTCCACGCCGCCGACAGTCCGCCGTTCGTCCGCCGGCCCGATTTTGATTGTGTGAAATTCATAGGGAGAAAAGGTCAATTCCAAGGCGAAATTTCCTTTCCCGGGATCGACCGAGCGGCACCGCAAACTCCAATGCTCGAAATTGAATTTGCGGTCATCCTGAAGCAGCAGGCGAAAATTCCCCCGGACAGTCAAAATGCCGTTCTGCAGCGGCAACTGAAATTCACCCCCGGATCCGTCGGACTCATAACGCCAATTTTTCTCATCGAATTTTTCCGGAAATCGAACCTGTTTCCCATTGACCGTGATTCCGCGTTCCGCAAAACCCGCATAGGGCAACCGAGCGCACCAGGACAACTCGCTGCCGGAAATCCCCTGTTCCGAACTTGAGGAAATATTCAGCCGGATGGTTCGTTCATTCACCCGGCGCACCTCCTCTCTCACTCGAAATTCGCCGCCGCGAACCGGCCAGCGTCCCGAAATCACAAAGGAATCCGCCGTACTTTTTTCCTCGCGCGCCAGCAGCTTCCCCTTGGTCAGCTCCGTCCATTTCCAGGCCGGGTCGGCATGGCGCAGGCCGAACATGATGCCATCCGCCTGAAACTGTCCGTCGTCGGAAAACCGGAACACGCCGAACTGCGGAACGGCGTACACACACGCCGCCCAGCCGATCATTCCCGCGATCAGAAAACACTTTTTCATTGTTCATTCAAAAATTTTAGCTGAATTGTAGGACTTCACGATCGGGAATGTGGAAATCGCAGCCAGGCCGTTCTTGTCGAGCGCCTCCACGTGGCCGTCAAAGAAAAGAAGATTGCCGCGATTGTTGTGAGCCCGCACGAAACCGCCGTTTGAAAGCGCCTGTTCGCCCTGAAAACGGTTGCAGCCGGCCTCGGTAGCCGAGGAATAAGTATCGCCGTAAATCGGTGTTTCACTGGAATGCTTGGCCCGGCTGAGAACCATCGCCCATGGCACATTATAGGTGAGCGTGGTCAGAAAGGCCGCCGTATCAAGATAATTGGCCCCTATTTTCTGGTCGCGATAACGGGCATAGTCCCAGATCCCATTGATGCCGCTGGTCATGATATCGTAACTCTTCGAGGTGAAATCCAAATTTCGGTATTTGCCGGCCTGGGTATCGGACGGGCAAATCGCCATATGCCGTTCCACATATTTATTGTCATTCCCGGGATAGCTCAGCAGCTGATAACTCCACGCCCGGGCGAATGAATTGCCGTTGCAGCCGTTCATCATCCCCCGGTTGTCGTCGGCGTACATGTTCATCGCCAGGCCAATCTGCTTCTGATTATTGAGGCAGCCGGCGGCACGCCCCTTCTCCCGCGCATTGTTCAGCGCCGGCAGCAGCATCGCCGCCAGAATCGCAATGATTGCAATCACGACAAGCAATTCAATCAGTGTAAATCCGTTCCATCTCTTTGCCGACATCGTCAAGCCCTCCTGCGTTGCTGTTTTCCGGCCGCCTGGTTCTTTTGAACCGATCACCCTTTGTTATATATTATACTATAACAGAAAATAAATGTCAATACCCACTTGCGGATTTTCCACAAAATTGTTTATGCCCGGCGTCGATACAAAAAAAAAGCCCCCGTCAGCGTTGAAGCAGACAGAGGCTTTCTACAGAACCGCCCCGCTTTCGCGGGAGAGTTCTTACTTGTCGTAGGCGTGGCCGGCGGAGCCGAGCACGTCGACATTCTTGCGCTTATAGAGATCCTTGAGCGCGGTACGGGCCGGGCCGAGATATTTGCGCGGATCGAATTCGGCGGGCTTCTCAGTGAAGACCTTGCGGATCGCGGCGGTCATCGCCAGGCGGCCGTCGGAGTCGATGTTGATCTTGCAGACCGCGGACTTCGCGGCGGCGCGGAGCTGGTCTTCGCCGATGCCGATCGCGTCCTTGAGCTTGCCGCCGTTCTCGTTGATGATCTTGACCAGATCCTGCGGAACGCTGGAGGAACCGTGGAGCACGATCGGGAATCCCGGAATGCGCTTTTCGATTTCAGCCAGGATGTCGAGACGGATTTTCGGATCGTCGCCGGGCTTGAATTTGAACGCGCCGTGGCTGGTTCCGATCGCGATCGCGAGGGAATCCACGCCGGTGCGCTTGACGAAGTCTTCGACCTCTTCCGGCTGGGTGTAGGTGTGGTGCTCGGCCTTGACGTCGTCTTCGACGCCGGCCAGGACGCCGAGTTCGCCTTCGACGGTCACGTCATGCTGGTGGGCGTATTCGACAACCGTGCGGGTTTCGGCGATGTTCGCCTCATAGGAGAGATGGGAGCCGTCGATCATCACCGAGGAGAATCCCATGTCGATGCAGTTTTTGCATGTTTCGAAGTCGGGACCGTGGTCGAGGTGCAGAACGATCGGAATGCCCTTGCCGCCGGAGATTTCTTTGGCGTATTCGACCGCGCCCTGAGCCATGTAACGCAGCAGCGTCTGGTTCGCGTAATCGCGGGCGCCTTTGGAGACCTGGAGAATCACCGGGGATTCAGTCTCGACGCAAGCCTGGATGATCGCCTGCATCTGTTCCATGTTGTTGAAGTTGTACGCGGGGATCGCATAGCCGCCCTTCACCGCCTTGGCGAACAGCTCTCTGGAGTTCACCAGCCCGAGATCCTTGTAGTTTACCATAACAAGAAGACTCCTTTTAGAATGAAACTTGGGATTTCCCGAAACATTTCGAGTTCCTTATAATTTAAGTGCAAAACCGGGATATTTCAAGCTGGCACGGTGCAAAAAGCCGCGAATTCTGCCCGGGGGGGAATTGCATTTTCTCCAACCCGGCATTATAATAAGTCTTATAACGTTCCACAAACCCAACCTAAAAGAAAGGAAACGGAATGAAATTTCGCAGAATCCTCATCGCGCTGCCCGCGCTCGCACTCGCACTGCTGGCGGGAGCGTGCTGCAACTCGGTGCCCGAGGCGCCGCCCGCCAAAGAGTTTTCCGTCCACAAAGTCTATGGCGACCACATGGTGCTCCAGCGTGAGAAGCCGATCAAGGTGAGCGGCGACGCCACCGCCGGCGAATATGTGACAGTGAGCATCGCGGGCAAGACCGCGTATGCCGTCGCCGATGCGAACGGCGCATGGGTCGCCACTCTCCCTGCCATGAAAGCGGGCGGTCCCTATGTGGTCTCCGTCGCGGGCGCGGCGGGAACCGTCGAATTCCAGGATGTCCTGATCGGTGAAGTGTGGCTCGGCAGCGGCCAATCCAACATGGAGTGGAACGTCCGCAATTCCTTGAATTCCAAAGAAGAGATCGCCAACGCCAATTACCCGAACATCCGCCTCTACAACGCGACTTCGCGGAAATATGTCTCCCCCGGCGTCGTCCGGAAGGAGGTCGTCGGCCCCGGCTGGCAGGTCTGCTCCCCCGCCACGGTGGGCAACTTCAGCGCCGTCGCCTATTTCTTCGGCCGCCAGATTCATAACGACCTCAACGTTCCGGTCGGCCTGGTCAGCGCCAGCTGGGGCGGCACCCGGATCGAACCCTGGATCAGCCTCGACGGCTTCCGTTCCGCCGCCCGGATGAAAGAAATCGCCCAGATCGAATCGGCCGGCAAGAGCGCCGAAGAAACGAGCGCCCAGATCAAAGCGGCGATCGCGAAAGCCAAACAGGATTTCATCGATTGGGAAAAACGCTTCTATTCGACCTACGCCAAGGAGACCGCCGCCGCGAAGGATTGGAAAAATTCCGACTTCGACGATTCCAAGTGGGAAGCGGTCAAAGAGACCGCCGGCTCCTTCCCCGACAATGTCGACGGCGTCGGCTGGTACCGCTATGCGGTGAACATTCCCGCCGACTGGGCCGGGAAAGAGCTGAAGCTCTCCCTCGGCGCGG
>JAVBSA010000310.1:0-5348 GCA_031556915.1 Victivallis sp. | reverse complement strand
TAAATTCAAGGCAAAAAACCATAGCGGGTTATTGAAGTGAAAAACGGATGCAAAAAAACAGCGGCCATGTTACTGGCCGCCGGGTTGATGGGGTGGTGTTCAGCCGCCGATCTTGCCGTTCATCCAGAGAATGGCGGAGAGCATCCGGTCGGCGGTCTTTGCGTTCAGCGTGGAGACTTCGATCTGCCTGATGAGGTCGCGAAGGATTTCCTTCGCTTCCCGGCGCAGATCTTCTTCATCTCCGAAAGGGCACTTTATGGTCTGTTCCATGGCTGTGCCTCATATGCCCCATTGCGCGATCAGCGGGAAAGCCGCGCGGTGCTGCGTCCAATCATACTTGAACTGGATTTTCAGCACGTTCCGCAAGTCTTTGATCTCTTGAAGCATGAGACCGAGTTCATGTTCGGCCATTGTGGCGGAGCGTTCCGTCAGCAGCGCCTCAATGAAAAGAAAGAGCCGGGTGTACTCCATTTTACGGAAGTGGGCCGGATCGACGGCGGGGAAGCCGCTCCCGGTGTAATAAGTGCCGATCTTGACCGGCTCAAACACCACTTCGGCGGCGCGGCTCGTCACTTCCTCGACAATGGCGTAAACGGTCGTTTTTTTGAGGCCGTGTTTTTCGGCGACCTCCTGCTGGATCGCGAGAATCCGGGAATCGAGCTTCTCGTTGGCATCAGCGATTTCGTGCGGGGGGTAAACTTTGTTACTCACGGTGACTTCCTCCGCCTTGAAAAAAGAGAGCGTTCGCGGTCGGTGCACGAACACCTTGCAAGTCGGCACCACCCGTTACTCACTTCACGCAAACGCTCAAAATTCCAAGGCAAAAAAAATGTTTTCCTTTTACACCGTTCGGGGTTGGTGGCCCTGAAAACTGTCGGTGATCGCGATTCGTGTTGCGATAAAAAACAAAATACCGCGCCGTTGACGGTTTGTCAAGGCGCGGTCCGGGAAAATACTGAAAAATCAATCGGTGATGAACTTCTCGGGCGCTTCGCCGAGGGCGCGGCCGAGCTTGATCGCGGCGCGCATGGTGATCTTGCGCTTGCCGCTCTCGTAAGCGCTGATCACCGACTGCGTAATGCCGGACTTCTCGGCCAGCTCCTCCTGGGAGACGCCGTGCTTGTGCCGGTAACCGGCCAGCACCCGGAACTTGTTGTCACGCCACCAGTCGGTTTAGTTTATGGGGATCGTCTCGTAGTCGAAATAGGGAGGCGGAACATCAAGAAAGGCGACTTCGAAGCGCGACTTCAACAGCTCCAGCACCTCGCTGGTGCCGCGGCCGGAAAGACTGATTTCAGTATGGGGCGTTCTCACGACTGCCAACATAATACACCTCCAAGATTATGGTTTTGCCATCCCATCGCCAGCAGGCGACGTAATGGTAATTCAAATGACAATGATATTCAAGCACATTCAATTTCGAATAATTCGGCCAGCTTGTCTGGTTCGGGCCGTCATTCGCCAAGTCCTGTCGGAGCGCGGCGAACAGTTCCTGAATGTTCGGCGGCAGCTTGGCCAGGTTCTTCGCCGCCTTCTTCTTTACTTCAACTTTCCACATGCGGATTCTCCGATCAGTTTCATTATAGCATAATATAGCAGAATATTACAATAAATCAAGTCTTTCACCGAAAATCAGGAGGTTTTTTATGGGAATCGGAAGTGTAACCATCGTCAAAGTTGACGGCGTCCAGGGCAATTTCAACGAGGTCGAACGAGTGTGTTTGTACCTCGGCAAACTCGCCGACACGTCGCTCGCCGGGCAGATTATCCCGGTCGGCGCGGACTCCGATCTTGACAAGCTGCTCGGCGCCGGCGTGTCGGAACTTAAAACGCAGATCGCCGCCGCGCGGCAGAACTCGCGGAACCCGAATTTTGCCTGTTACGCGATCGGGATTCCGACCAACGCCGACTGGAAGGAAGTCCTTTATGCGGCGCTCGATAAGCCCGCCGATCTCAACGTCGAGGCCGTGGTTTATTGCACGCCCGTCACGACCAAGCTCGAGGTCGAGGCTTGCATGTCGGCCGCGACAGAAGTCCTGGTCCGGTTTGCCAAATTCGTCACGGTGATTGCTTGCGCGGCCGGAATCAAGCCGACCGAAAGCTGGGGCGAATACATCACCCGGGTGAATCCCCTGGCCGCCGGCGTCGCCGCCGACCGCGTCTGCCTGGTGCCGCTTCTTCACGGGAACGGTCTCGGCTGCGTCTGCGGCCGTCTCTGCGATCCCGCCGTCTCGATCGCCGACACGCCCATGCGCGTCGCCACCGGCGCGCTTGTCGGCCTCGGCACGGCCCCCGTCGACAAAAGCGGGAATCCGCTTATCATGGCGACGATCACGGAACTCGCCGGCAAACGCTTCTGTGTGCCGCAATGGTATTCGGGTTACGACGGCATCTATTGGGCGGATATGATGACGCTGGCCCCCGAAGGGAGCGACTACCAGGTCTATGAAAATTTGCGCGTGGTCGATTATTGCGCGCGCCGCGTGCGGATCCTGGCGATCGCCCGGATCGGTAACCGGATGCTCAACAATACGCCGCAGTCGATTTCCGCCAACGAAACCTATTTCATGCGGCCGCTGCGGGAAGCCGCGCAGACGATCGTCATGAACGGCGTTGAACTGCCCGCCACCATCCAGCAGCCGCGCGACGGCGATATCACGATCACCTGGACGAGCAGAACGGAAGTCTCGATCGCGATCACGGCCCGGCCGTACAACTGCCCGAAGTCGATCACCGTTTATCTCGGCCTCGATCTCTCCGGCGAATAAATAAGGATTATCCCCTATGAAACAGTGTTTTAACGGAATCGGATTCACGTTCGACCTCGGCCAGTTCAAGGTCGAGGCGAAGAAAGTCACGCTCGACATCACCGACAACACCGCCGCGGTCAAGCGCAAGGGAGCTCCCGGCGGTTGGGTACAGGGCGACGTCGAAGGCTCCGGCGTCCTCACCGTCGACCGGGCCGGGCTCCGGGTTTTCGTCGACTCCGCCGCGTCGTTCCAGGAAATTCCCCTGTTCGACATCAACACCTACGCCGAAGCCGGTGACGACAACCTGAAAATCGAGGCGTTCGGCTGCAAAGCCAAACTCGGCAAGCTGCTGGACATCGACACCAACAGCACCGACGAAACGGAATTTGAAATTCCGTATGTCATCACCTCCCCCAATTTCGTCGCCATTGACGGCAAACCCTACTTCAAAGTCGCGAAAGCAACCACGACCACGAGCAAATAAGGATTTTACACCATGATCGAGAAAAAAATCACCGTTACCGCCGGCAAGCAGGAATTTACGTTCAATGTTTCGACCGGCGACTATGACCGCTATATCAACGAGACGCAGCCGCACGCGAAGTCGGCGGCGGCGGTCAACTTCCTGCAGCGAACGTTGGCGGACAAGACCCAGGCGACGGCGCTCGGCGCCCTCTGCGATCGCGGCGTCTGGCCGGATATCGTCGGCGTCGTAATCCAGGAGTTCCGCGGCGACATCGAGGTCGCGGTAAAAAACTAGAACGGCGGCTCCGGAGGCTCCGGAAGGACAAAGGATCCTTCGGCCTGATGTGCGTATACGCCCGGAAGTGGTTTCCCGGGCGCGCACTCGACGAAGAATGCCTCGCGGAAGCCGCCTTCCTGGAATCAGACTACTGGGAGAAAATGGCGCAGACGGTCAACCGCGCACTGGGCGGCTGATCAATACTTGAAGGGATGCTTTTTGCCGGGGTTTCGCTCTTGCCAGTTCTCCCGGCGAAAGCGAACGTTCGCGGGATGACCCGGGGGCAGAAAGAGCATGCAGCCGATTGAGTACAGGAGTTTGAACGAGTAGTAGAACCCGAGAATACCGAAGATCAAATAAAGAATTGTCATTGTGTCGCCCCACGCATTAGGCGGTTAGTCGCTGGTGTTCTTCCGGATCCATTCGTCAATGGCAAGATTGCGCGGGTGGTTGGGGGAAAGCAGGAACATACAGCCAACCATGTACAGGAGCTTGAACGAGTAGTAGAACCCGAGAATACCGAGGATCAAATAAAGAATTGTCATCGTATCGCCCCCCTTTCTGTTGTTAATATAATGTACTTGACGGGAAATGCAAATGGCCTCCGCCCTCGAAAAACTTTTTTTCACAATTGCGCTGCTGGATAAGGTAAGCGGCCCCTCGAAAGGGGTTTGCACCTCATTCCAGAATATGCAGCGTGAGGGCAAAGACGCCTTTCAGTTGATGGGAAAAGGCACGCTCGGCGTTTCCGCGGGAGCCGTCGCCCTGAACTCGTTTGTCGCGCCGGCGCGCGGCATGGCCAACGCCATGCGGCAAATCGCCGCCCTGGATGGCGCGCCGGCGGAGATTGACAAGCTGGAAAAGTCGGCCCGGCAATTCACGCACCGTTTCGGCGGCGACGCCACGGCCATTGTCCAGGCAGCGGCGGAGATCCAGGACTCGTTCGACAATCTTCAGCCCGGAGAATTGGCAAAAATCTCCAAACAAGCCGCTCTGATGAACAAGGCGACCGGCATGGAAAGCAGCGCGGCGACCGCCTATTTCGCCAAGATGTACCGGACGCACCAGGACGCCGCCGACAAGATGGGAAAGGCCGAATGGATCGATCAGCTGGCCGGCAAAACCACCGTCGCCGCCAAAATGTTCCGAAGCAGCACAACCGGTATGGCGGCCGCCCTCAATGCGCTCGGCCCGGCGGGAGAACACGCCGGCGCCGGACTCAACGAGCAGCTGGCTGTCCTGGGCGTCTTGCAGGATACGATGGACGCCGGTCAAGCCGGCGGAGCTTACAAGCAGATGCTGAGTAAAATCGGTAAGGCAAAGCTGGAAACCAAGAGCGGTGAAGTTTTGAGCTTTACCGACCAATCCGGAAAAATGCTGCCGATGCTGGAAATTGTCGAGAAGATTCGGGAAGCCACCGGCCCCGGAAAACTCAATATGGCGGACCAGGCCAAAATGATCCAGACTTTCGGGGAAACCGGCGGTCAGGCCATGATCGAACTGTTGAACCGTACCGACAAGCTGCGGGACGGAATCGGCAAACTGGGAAAAACGACTGATTCCAGCGAAGCCGAAAAGATGGCCGAGCAGCTGACCGATCCGTTCGAACGCTTCCAGGCGACGTTGCGGTCGATCACGGTCGCGATCGGCCAGGGCATTTTGCCCGTTATCAATTTTGCGTTAAATACCATGTCGCCGATTATAAGCGCTGTAACCTGGATGCTCGATTATATCCCCGGTCTGAAATATGTGCTCGGCGCCGTTGTCATTGCAGTAACGGCACTCACGATGGCCATGTCCGCGTTCTATCTGGTGATCGGAACCAGGCGGTTGCTTGGTGCTTTCGGGGGCGAGTT
>JAVBSA010000601.1:0-4524 GCA_031556915.1 Victivallis sp. | reverse complement strand
ATGTTGTCGATGTTCCATTTGCGGTCGTCCTGGACGAGTAAGCGGAAAGAACCGCTGAGCGTCACCTTTCTGCCGTTCGACAGAAAGGTCAGTTGTTTCACTTCGCGCAACTGAAAAACCTGCTGGCCTTTGTATTGCGCGGGAATCTTGATCTCTTTGCCGTCCACGAAGAAGGAACTCTCTTCCCCCGGCGGATAATACATGATCAGCGCCAGCCTGGGCGTGACGACCGGAGACTCGGCGGTAAATTCCGCGGAATAGCGAAGTTGATTTTCTCCGGCGGCGGCAATCCTGATCCGGCTGCGGAATCCCAGATAGTCCCCCTCCGATTCCAGCGAATTCGCGGTGCGTTTGGGGAAGCCGGGGGCGAATTTGAAGTTTTCCGCCCCGAGCATCCGCGCTCCCCACGACTGGGTGTAGCAACACCATTGCAGCGAGAGGTTGTCCACCTTCAGCAGCCCGTAATCGCTGACCTGGAGCCCGCCGGAGAATTCCATCCCCGGCAGGAGAAGGGAGGGGAAAAGCAGAAGAAGTGCAAATAAACGTTTCATAAAGATTATTCCACGGAATAGATGATCGTACCGTTCCAGAGCTTCTGCTGAAGCTCTCCATTGACGGCGGTGCCGGCGTGGCCGTCCGCCCAACTGATGTTGATGCGGTCGCGGCTGTGCGACATCCAGGGGTTGCCGCCCCATGTCACTTCGCCTTCCGGCCAGAGCTTCGTGCTGCATGCTTTGACCCCTTTGACTTTGCCGTCCATCAGAAAAACGTAATCGCCGGGATGGCGGATGCGGTTGAATTTGAGCACGGAAACGCCGTTCTGGCGGACGATGCCGTGGCCGGTCGTATAAATGCCGTCCCGAACGACCCGCCCTTCATAATTCTGAGAGAAAGAGTGATAGAGAATCTGACCTTCCTGATCGGGATTCGCATCGGTGCGCCCCTCGGTACAGGTGGTTATTTTGGGGGCGTATTTGGAAATCAGCCCGGTGTTCAAAAGCACCTGGGCGTAGCTGTTGGCTCCCGCGGCGGAGGGACCGTCGACGGCGATGCCGTCGGCATAGCTGTCCCGGTAAAGCATCACGGCGGTCGTCATCTGCTTCTGATTGTTGAGGCAGGCGGTGCCCCTGGCTTTCTGCCGCGCCTGATTCAGCGCCGGCAGCAGCATACTTGCCAGGATCGCGATGATCGCAATCACGACGAGAAGTTCAATAAGCGTAAAATTCCGGTTCTGTTTCATTGATCTGTCCTTTCTGTAAAGTAATATCGGAGGAGGCGTCTTTCAACAATACGGAGAGCAATCGGCGGTTGAATTTTCCGGGATCGAGCATCCGGGTGGCGACGGTGATTTCATTGCCGCCGGGCGAGCGGCGGAGAAAGCCGTCCGGCGTGACTTCAAGCGGCATTTGTTCCAGCTCGGCTCCGTCGGCGAAGAGCGCCAGGGCCACCGCCGCCGTATCGTAAAGAATGCTGCTTTCTGTCATAGCGGGCGGTTTGCCCCAGTATTTCAGCCAGTGGGCATACTGTTCGATGATCAGGCGCGGAACCGGCAGCGGCGAGCGGAGAACCCGGCGGAACTCCTCCCCCCGGAGCCGGATCGCGCCGCAATGGTCGAGCGGCGTAATCAGGAATTCGCGCCACTCCGAACGGAACAAGCGCCGGGAAGCGTCGAGGTCGAGCGTGACGTTGTACTCCGCCACCGCGCCGGGTTCGCCGTCGTGCCGTCGTGCGATGGAGCCGAGCATCGCCGTCAGCCGGGTCTGTTTCGCCAGGTCCGGACGCCTTGACGCCAGTTCGGCGAGGTTGGTGGCCGGGGCGATGCCGATGACCGTGAGGCCGGGATGCGTCTCCATGAGCTCCAGCGCTTTGCCGACGCCGTCGGCGGAAACGGTTCCCGGATAGTCGGCGAGCCGGAAATCTTTCGCGTATTCATGCAGCGTTTCCGGGGAGCCGTCGTTCCGGGGGATGCCGATGCCGACCGGGACGCCGCCGCATCCGGCGTCGCGCAGGAATTTCGCCGCCACCCGTGCCCGGTACTCCGTGTCGCCGGTGGAGGTGAGAACCAGTTTCAGATCCAGCTCCGGCATCCGGAGCAGCTGCCCCAACGCCCAGGTGTCGTCGATGTCGTTCCCGATGTCGGTATCCAGGATGACCGGTATTTTCTGACTCATGGTATGTTTCATTCCTTTTCGAGTTTCACATGCTGGAGCGAATGCCGCCGGCTGTGGGTGTGGTTCACCGCCTGCCAGATTTCAAGAGTGGCGGGCGATGAAATGTTGTTATAGATGACCGAAACCGACGAGGGCGGACAAGTATAGTCCGCCGTACCGGTGACGATCTCCACCGGGCATTTCACACGCCTGGCGAAATTCGCGGCGTCATAGTAGCCGAGTCCGGGAGTCCAGGCCGGCCGGAATCCGCCCATGCGCCCTCCGTCCGCGCCGCCGAGATCGGCCATCCACGGAACCGCGGCACGGCAGAAGGTCACGTCGTGATCGAGCGCGGCGGCGGCAATCGCCTGGAATCCCCCCTGGCTTCCGCCGGAAACCTCGAGTTCGCGGCCGTTCCACTCCGGCAGCGATTTTACGAATTCGAGACCGCGCATCGCCCGCATCAGCATGCCCTTGAAGCTGCTGTTGTCGGGATTTTCATTCTCTTCGACGCCGAGGCCGTAACCTTTGAGCTCCCCTTCCATGAGGCCGCTGTAATAGGCCGCTTCGCGTCCGTTCTCAATGCCGTGTGCGTTGATATCGAAGACAATCCGATCTTTCCCCGCGGCCTCGTTACGGTTGGCGCTGTTCGCGCCGTAGCCGTGAAAGGTGACCGTGGCGGGCAACGATTTCGTTCCGGCATTCGCCGGCATGGTCAAAATGCCGGAAACCGGCCGTTTTCCGCCACAAGCGATCTTGACGTCGTAAACCGCGACCGTGGGATCCTTGGCGGCAAGCACCTTCTTTTCCAGAATCCGGAAGGGGATCTGTGCCAGTTCTTCCTTGCATCTGGCCCAGAACTCATCAAAGCCGGCCGGTTCCGGCGTCGTTTGCGCGATCTTTTCCGGTTCGACGGCCAGCCCGCCGTCGAAGGCGAGATCGACCTCGCGCATATTTCCCCAGTAGTTCATCCGGGTCTTCATCGGTTTTCCGTCGGCGGTGCAAGCCGTGGCGACCAGCCGCAGAAATCCGGGGCGGGCGGGCGCGACGGTTGAAATCACGATCTCCTCCGTAGCCGGGCGGATTTCGCCGCTCATTCGGAAGCCGCCGTCGGCGGTGACCGTATATTTCACCAGCGGCACGACCATCGGGGTTCCGTCGCCGTCGAACGCGGTCACGGTGAAAGTCGCCGGTTCCCCCGGCGGATAAAGAATGTTCCTGTCGCTTTTCCCCCGGAAATACGGCTCGCCGGCCGCCAGCGCCATACCGGCCAGCATGACGCCGAGGAGAAATGTTACTTTCAGCATGTCGCAACCCTCTCTTTGTTTCGTTATTTATATTATACGAAAACGGCGTCCCGCCACCAACCCGAAATATGGCACAATAAAACAAATAAATGGTACAAATCGCCAAAACGGATGGATTGTGGCGAAAAAAGCGCTATCTTAATCCTATCATGGAAAGCTGCAATGAACTGCCTCTGCTTTTTTATGCCTACCGGCGCAGCCTGGTGGGGAATGTCCCCGCGCACAGCCACGGGGGATGCGAACTGATTTATCTCCTCAGGGGTTCCTGCCGGGTGGAGGGGCCTTACGGCGTACTCGAGGGAAGAAAAGGGCATCTTCTGGTGATTCCGCCGGAAACGGTTCACAATCAGATCGATTCGGCGGATGAAAAAAATATTTTCTGCGTCTTTCAGGCCTCGCCCTGCCTGTTTGAGCAGCGTTGGCGGATGATCGATCTCGCCGGGGAGACCTGGTGCCGGAGATGGCTCCTCGAATTGGGTGCGATGACCGAACGGAACGATTTCGAGGGGGCGAACGCCATTCTGCTGGGTTTTTTATTGCGGCTTGCCGCGTTCGAGCGGAAGCGCGTGGCTGTCGAGCATCTTCATCCGGGGCTTCAGCGGGCGTTGACGTTCGTTTATAACAATTTTTCCAATTGCATCTCAGTGGAACAAATCGCCGAAGAAAGCGGGATCAGCGTCTCGCTGCTGCGAAAGCTTTTTGTCGATTATTGTGGAGTTTCGCCGGTGCGTTATTTGCAGAATCTGCGGATTTCGCGGGCGGAAGTGATGTTGAAAGATCCGTATCTCTCGATTTCGGAAATCGCTCTCAAGTGCGGCTTTGAAAATCCCGGTTACTTTATCCGTCTCTACCGCCGGAAGCATGGGGTTTCGCCCGGGCGGAGCCGGCACAAACATCTGATCGGGTAACAAAAAAGAAAAAAAGCCGCGAAGCGGTTAAAATCCCCACTAAAGTGGGGTCGCGGTCCAGCGGCGAAACCGCTGGTCGCCTCCTCGGGGGGGAGAAACGCAATTCTTTGAACATCCGATCAGCAAAAGCGCTGTCTTGCAAAATGAGCGTAGCGAGTT
>JAVBSA010000542.1:0-7241 GCA_031556915.1 Victivallis sp. | reverse complement strand
AATTCCATTCTTCCATAATACGGATTGTCAGTCCATATCCCGCGAAATGTGGCATAATGCTATATTTTTATGCCTTTCTGCCATTTCGCCACTTCTGTTTTTCAAGTATAATATAATGCAAACAGAAATCAAAGGAAGGATGGAGGTTCCCGTGAAGCAAACATTTCATAAAGTCGGCCTGATCGGCTTCGGGTCGCGCGGCCAGGGCCTGGCGGAAACCATCATCAACGACCTGCCGGAATATGCGGAAATCGCCGCCGTCGCCGACCTGCGGCCGGCCCCGTCGCCGACGCCGCTTTTTTCAACCCGTTGCCCGGATGCGCCGTTCTTTACCGACTATCGCCAATTGCTCGCCATGCCGGAATTGGATTCGGTCATCGTTTCAACGTATGAGGATACGCATGTGCAAATCGTGAAAGACGCCGTCCTGGCGGACAAAGCGGTTTATTGCGAAAAACCGATCGTCCCCGATCTCGAACAGGCGGAGGAACTTTACCGGTTTGTCACCGCGCATGATTGTTACTTCCAGATCGGCTTGAATCTGCCGAATTTCCCCGTTCCGCGCAAACTCCGGCGGCTGCTCGAAGAAAAAGCCATCGGCAACCTGATTCTAATCCGCAGCGCCTGCGATGTGGGGCGGGAGTTCGCCCGCAGTGTCCTGATGACGAAATTCATCCGCAAACGCGGCAATTTCATTCCGGCCAAACTCACGCACGACACGGATCTTCTGCAATATCTCGCCGGCTCCTACGCGGAGGAGGTGTGGGGGAAAACCGGGAACTTCCTCTGGCGCCGGCACGGGGAGCCCGCCGCGACCGACGACACCGCCCTGATCGCCGGCGTCCTTCACAACGGAGTCTTCTTTACACAATCGTTGACCAGCTGCGGTTCCTCCTACGGGCGCAAGATCCACCTGTTCGGAACCGGGGGCGAACTCATCGCGGATCTTCACGCAAACGAACTCACATTGATTCGTCCGGGCGCCGGCCCGGAAACAATCGCCGCCGGCAGCGCCGGAGGCGGAGCGCACAACGGCGCCGACGCACTGACGCTGGCCGGATTCTTCGATTATATCGACAGCGGCATAAAGAAAGCGCACACGCCGGAACGGATCCTCTCCAGCGTGATGATTCCCCTCGCCGCGCTCTCCGGCAAATGCGTCCCGACCGGCCAATGGTACCGAAGCATTGCCTGCGGCAATAGGAAGCGTGCCTTCGGCACATGAAGCACCGCAGGAGCGGTATGAAGCGAAGCCTTGCGGCTTCATTTTTTTTTTGCAATTGGCTCGAAGTATAATGTGCACTTCGAACTATACGTTTTACGACAATTATACGTCTTTTTCTTGAAAAACTTATATTTTGCAATATATTGTAACAATAAAGCGGGGTGAAGCATGCAATATGATGTTCGATGGCAGAAGAAAGCGACCAAGCAGCTTTTGAAGCTGGCGCAACCGATGCAAAGACGAATCACCGATGCGGTTGACAAGTTAAAGAATTCCATGGATTGGGCGAATGTGAAAGCCTTGACGAATCATGAGTACACACACCGCTTGCGGGTCGGGGATTACAGAGTATTATTCGATGCGGATACCACGTCGGGCGAACCGGAAGAAATACGGATTCTCGATATTCAGGAAGTTAAGAAACGAGACGACAGAACTTATTGAACAGGAGGCAAAAAATGATTAACGGAGTTCAAATTATACGGGACAACGGCAATCCGGTTGCCGCCGTCCTGCCATGGAGCGAATACAAACGGCTGCTCGCCATTGCAGAACCGGAGGCGAACAAATCGGCCGGAATCCCTCATGAAGTCGTTTCAATGGTGGTGGACGGGGACACCCCAATCCGGGCTTGGCGACACTATCTCGGGCTCACTCAGGTGCAAGCCGCCCGGAAGATCGGCATTTCACAGGGGGCTTTCGCCCAAATGGAAAAAGTACGCAATAGCCAGGAAGCGACCTTGCGCAAAGTCGCCGCAGCTTTCGAAATCGAGTTCGACCAGCTCGACATGATTTGAGCAAAAGGAACCGGGAGAAGGTTTCACGTCTGCTCTCGGTCTGCGAGCCTTTTGAGTATCGCCGGCTCTTCGGCCAGGGTAGAATCATCAAAGTCACCGTAAAAGACCGCGATCTCTTCGACAAAGTAATCGAATCGGCAAAAGACAAATCCGTCGCGATATGCTCGAACGGCTGACGGATTCATTTTTTCTTCATGCGCGAAGCGCGCTTCATAACGCAGCGAAGCGAAGTTGCTTCCTATTGACGCGACAGCGGCAATGCTTCATCGCAAGGCGGAAAAAATGAAGCGTGCCTTCGGCATAGGAAGCATTTGCAATATGAAGCACCGCCTGGGCGGTATGAAGCGAAGCCTTGCGGCTTCATTTTTTTGCGAAGCAAAAAATGGTGGAGGTGGCGGGAGTCGAACCCGCGTGCCGACAGGGTCCAATGAGGACGTCTACATGCTTATTTCATCTTTATGGTTTATCGTCCTCCATCGAAGCCGGTGAACAGGCCTTACTTCAGACTATCCCTTCATTGGATCTCATCATGTGCAAAAGGGCGAAACACATGACCAGAGCGCTGAATGACGCCGCTGCTCCTTAGCACTCCTCGGGGGCAGAGACGTGGCGGGGCTTAAGCCGCCAGGGCAAACTCTTCGTTCGCGTTTATGATTTCGACCGATGTTTTACGAGGCCAACGATCATCCTCGGCATGCAATCAACACCTAACCGGGCCGGTCGAATCCGGAACACCCCCGTGTAGGATATTCAATATATCATCTTTTTCAAATTTTTCAACCCCGCGTTTTCCCTGCATTCTTTACAGAAACCTAACATACCGCCCACAATGTCTGCATTTCCCGATCATATGTTATAAGTAAAGACACAAACATTACCCATACCAAAGGAGGTATCATGAAGATCGTAAAACGAATGTTGATGGGCGCGCTCAGTCTCGCCGCCCTCGGAGTTGCCGCCGAAGAAATCACCCTGAACGGCGCCGGAGCCAGCTTCCCCGCACCCGTCTACCAGAACTGGACTTACTCTTACACCCAGGGCAATCCCGACGTCAAAGTCAACTACCAGAGCCTCGGGTCCGGCGCCGGAATCAATCAGCTCAAAGCGAAAACCGTCGATTTCGCCGGCAGCGACAATCCGCTCACCGCCGACTAACAGCGCGAAGAGGGGTTCATCCAGTTCCCCATGCTCACCGGCGGCGTCGTCGTCATCGTCAACCTGCCCGGAATCGAATCCGGCAAAGTCAAACTCGACCGCAAAACCGTCGCCGATATTTTCCTCGGCAAAATCACCCGCTGGGACGATGAAGCCGTCAAGGCGACCAACCCCGGGCTCAAGCTCCCAAAACTCGCCATCACCGTCGTGCGCCGCGCCGACGCCAGCGGAACGAGCTTCATCTTCACCAATTATCTCGCCAAAATTTCAAAGGAATGGAAAGATCAGGTCGGATTCGGTTCCTCCGTCAAATGGCCCGTCGGCCTCGGCGGCCAGAAGAACCCCGGCGTCTGCAACAACGTCGCCAAAATCCGCGGCAGCATCGGCTATACCGAATACACCTACGCCGTGGAAGCGCGTCTGAACATGGTTCAACTCGAAAACGCCGCCGGCAAATTCGTCGGTCCCACCCCCGAAACCTTCCAGGCCAGCGCCGCCAAAGCCGACTGGTCCAACGCCCCCGGATTCTATATGATCCTGACCGACCATCCCGGCGACGACTCCTGGCCGATCACCGGCGTAACCTACATCCTCTACCGCAAAGACTGCTCCGATGCCGTCAAAGCGCAGCTGATCCGCTACTTCAACTGGAGTTTTTCGACCGGAGCGACCGCCGCCCGCAAGCTCAATTATGTGCCCATCCCGGAAAATGTCATCGGCCTCATCCAGAAGGAGATTTTCAAATGAAAGAATACCTGAAAGGCAACAACGTCCGCCTCCGCTGTAAAAAAAGCTACCCCGGTGCCCATACCCACATCATCATCGGCAGGGTGGAGGAGGAAAACGGCAGTTACATCGTCATCCGCGGCCGCACCTTCCACTTCAACCGGATCTCCGAAGGGCAGCGCAGCCAGATCAACAGCGGAATCACCATGCTGCGCGCCATCCCCTGGGAAAACGTTGAAATCATCAATCTGATCGGCCAGAAAACCGATTGGGAGGCCGATTTCGAATTCGACCGGAACGGCAACCTCGTCCTGCAGGACAAATTGAAAACCATCATTGCGGAAAAACGCGACGGCATTGCGTAAAATGTTCAAAATCGACAACATTTTCAAATTCCTCTGTTTCGGATGCGCCGGCGTCATCGGCCTCCTGATGCTGGGCTTTTTCATCCAGCTCACGCTCTCGAGCTTCGATTGCTGGCGCACCTTCGGATTCGGATTCCTGTTCTCGACCGAATGGGATCCGGCCGCGGAACAGTTCGGCGCACTGCCGAGCGTCGTCGGCACTTTGATCACCACCGGGCTCGCCCTCCTCATCGCCCTCCCCCTCGCCTTCTCGGCGGCGCGCTACCTGGTGGATGCGCGGCCGCTCGCAGGCGAACTCCTGAGCCACGCGATCGATCTGCTCGCCGCGATTCCGAGCGTCATCTACGGAATGTGGGGGCTCTTCGTTCTCGCCCCCCTGATGCAGAATCACGTGCAACCCTTCCTGGCGGAAACGCTATGCCTCGGGCAATTGCCCTTCATCGGTACGGACTTCACCGGGTTCGGGCTGTTCACCGCCGGGTTGATCCTCGCCCTCATGATCCTGCCCTACATCTGCGCCGTGATGCGCGACGTGTTCCGGATGACGCCGGGCGTGCTGCGCGAATCCGCCTACGGCATCGGGTGCACCCGCTGGGAGGTGGCCAGGGACATCGTGCTCCGCTACGGAATCCGCGGCATTCTCGGCGGGGTCTTCATCGGCCTCGGCCGGGCGCTCGGCGAAACCATGGCGGTGCTTTTCGTCATCGGCAACCTGATGGAGATGCCGCACACCGTTTTCGACTCGTGCACAACCATTTCAGCGACGCTCGCCAACAACTTCGCCGAGGCGGAAGGGCTTCAGCGGAGCTCGCTTTTCGCGCTTGGACTCATTCTGCTCGCCATGAGTTTCGGAATCCAGGTGCTGGCCCAATACTATTTGCATGCCACCGGCGCAAAACGGGGAGAACGTTAACATGAAACGCAAAGGTTTGTTCTGCCGGAAACTCGCCGACCTGGCGATCCGGATCTTCTCGGGATTCGCGGTTCTGCTCGCCGTTGGCGCAATGCTCTGGATCCTCTACACCGTCGCAAGGTACGGATTCGAGGCGTTCAACTGGAGTTTCTTCACCAATCCCTCCCGCCCGTACGGCATCGCCGACGGCGGAGTCGCCAACGCCTTGATCGGCACAATATTGATCACCGCGGGCGCGGCGCTGCTGGCCGTGATTCCCGGCCTCTTCGCCGGGATTTTCCTCGCCGAATACAAGGAATTCAAACGCAGCGCCGCCGTGCTCCGCTTCTCCGCCAACGTGATGATGGGGATGCCTTCGGTGCTGGTCGGGCTGTTCGTCTATATGCTGCTGGTGGTCACGACCGGCCATTTCTCGGGCTTCGCCGCCTCGATGGCGCTCGCAATCATCATGTTCCCCGTCATCATGCGGAACACCGAGGAGATGCTTCTCATGGTGCCGTATGCATTGCGCGAATCGGCGCTGGCGCTCGGGCTCACACGCACCCGGACGACGCTCCATATCGTCTGCAAAACCGCCCGCAAAGGACTCCTCACCGGAATCCTCCTCTCGCTCTCCCGCGTCTCGGGCGAAACCGCACCGCTGCTCTTCACCGCGATGTTCGCGGACAGCTGGCCGACCGGCTACTTTTCGGAGCCGACCGCCAACATGCCGGTTCTCATCACCGAATACGCGACCAATTCCCCTTTTGAGGCGATGCACCGGGCCGGCTGGGGAGCCGCGCTCGTCGTGACCGTTCTGGTTCTCGCCGTCAACTTAAGCACACGAATCCTTTTCCGGGAGAAAAGACATGGCAACTAAAATCCGGGCGGAACAGCTCAACTTCTATTACGGGAACAGCCGGGCGCTCTTCGACAATTCGCTCGACGTGGAAGAAAACAGCATCACTGCCGTCATCGGCCCCTCGGGCTGCGGCAAATCGACCCACTTGCGCATCTACAACCGCATCTTCGAACTCTACCGCGAACAACGGGCCGAGGGGCGGCTGATGATCGACGGCGTCAATGTGCTCGCACCTGAAGTGGACGTTCTCGAACTCCGCCGCAAAGTGGGGATGATCTTCCAGAAACCCACCCCCTTCCCCATGAGCGTCTTCGACAACGTGGCCTACCCGCTGCGCCTTCACTTCAAGCTCTCCAAAGCGGAGATCGCCGACCGGGTGGAGGCGGCCTTGCGCGGAGCCTCCATCTGGGACGAAGTCAAGGACAAGCTCAAATCCAGCGGCCTCGCCCTCTCCGGCGGCCAGCAGCAGCGGCTCTGCATCGCCCGCGCCATCGCCGCCGAGCCGGAAATCCTGCTGATGGACGAACCCACCAGCGCGATCGACCCGGTGGCGACGCTGAAGATCGAGGAGCTGATGGTCGAACTCAAAAAACGGTTCACCATCATGATCGTGACCCACAACATGCAGCAGGCGGCGCGCATCAGCGATTTCACCGCCTTCTTCTTCAAAGGCCACATCATCGAGTTCGGTGAAACACAACAGATTTTCACCAATCCGCGCAATCCGAAAACAGAAGAATATATCACAGGAAGGTTCGGCTGATTATCATGAAACTCCACTTTATTCAGGCGCTCGAAGAACTCAAGATCATGCTCGCCGGTACCGCCGCCCACGCGGAGGAGCTGGTTCACTCCGCCATCCGCGCCGCCGAAGAGAACGACGTCGCCCGGGCGAATGCCGTCATCAAAAGCGACCGCGAAATCAACGATACGGAGATCCGGATCGAAGAGGAATGCCTCAAAATCCTGGCCCTCTACCAGCCGGTCGCCGGCGATCTCCGCCAGGTCATCACCATCCTCAAGGTGAACAACGAAATCGAGCGGGTCGGGGATCTCGCCGTCAACATCGCCGAGCGGGTCTGCGACATGGTTCACTATAAAGACAGAACCATGCCGAAATTCGACTTTCACGACATGGTCTCCCAGGCGTGCGGAATGCTGAAGCAATCCCTCGACGCCCTCGCCGGCCACGACGTGGTCACCGCCGCCGAAGTGATCC
>JAVBSA010000683.1:0-3950 GCA_031556915.1 Victivallis sp. | reverse complement strand
GATACCTCGCCCCTCTGGGGCGGGGTAGTTCATTTGCAAAGTCAAATTGCCGGACGATATCATTCGGCCGTTTTTCGGAGAAAGGTGATTTTCGGGTGGATTGTCCAGTAACGGCCTTCGCTGATCACATATTCGCAGCGGATGAACAGGAGGGATTCGAGGTTGAATTTTTCGAAAAGTTCCTGCGCCGTCATCGAATCATCGGGATATCGCTCAAAATAGTGGATGCGAAGCTTGTCGAGACGCTCCGGATCGCGAAAGATTTCCAGCTCCTTCAGCAACGCCCCGTTGTTTTTGAATAACAGCGACGCATCGCAAAAGAGTATGGTCCGGCACTCGGGATTCTCACGAAACGCCTGGTTGATCTTTGCAATGGCGTCGGAATCGGTCACGAAATAATCGCTGAACCCCTGGTGTTCGTCCTCGACAGGTTGGCGTTCTTTATAATAAATCCGGATGCTCTCATCGTTATGAAATGCTTCCCGCAAGGTGATCCAGACCGGATCGTACGAATCCGGCAGGAAGATGAGCGGATTGTCCCCGCCGAAATTTTGCCGCAGGTATGCGGCATATTCCCGGGTGGCTTCCCCGATCTGTTCTTCGCAGAGCGCGTCAAGTTCCCGTACCCTCTTGTTGCCGGATTCAAAACGGTAATAATCCACGCCGAAGGGGAGAAGAATCAGTACGCTCACAATCCCCATTCTCACAAAAGTACGGCGCAGATTACGCCGGTAGGTTTCAGCTCGGACAGAAAAAAAGAGCTTGCCGCAATGACCGCAGCGGCCGGAAACAGCGATGATATTCCGGTCAGTCACTTGATGGCAGGCGGCGCATTCGGCCGTTGTCCGCCGGTAAAGTTCGTAACAGAAAAACGCGAGCCCCGGCAACACCACCAAGCCCAGCAACCAACCCCATTGCCACGGCGGCGGCCCCTCCGGGGGAACCATACTGGCAAAAACGTTCGCCCAGACTCCCGCCGTCACCAGAAAAAAGAGCAGCGCCGCAATCAGCCATCTGCCTTGCGGGGTAAGCAAAGGCTCCACCTGATTCAATTGTTCCGGCGATGGCGGAACGCGGGGAAGCCCCGGGCCGACTTCGCCGCCGCAGTTGGGGCAGCTGCCGAAAGTACGGCAATATTGCCACTGCTCCGGCGAGATCCGGATGCGGCAGTGGGGGCATTTTGCACTGCCCGGCAGGTGACGGCCGCACCAGTAAAAGAGAAGAATCCAGAGGCAGTACCAGCCCATTCCGGTAAACAGGAGCATTTCCGGCGGCGTAAACAGACGAAAGAGGGCATAGTGGATCAGGAGCCAGGAGCAAAGCAATCCCAAAACAAAGACGGTTCGGAGAAGCCAACGGGAAATCGCATATTTCCTGTTCTCCGGCGGAGCCATTTCCCGGCGCGCGCCCGGAAGCGCTTCCGTCACTGAACCGAGGCAATGCGGACAGCTCCGGGAGGACACGACCGCCGGCAGCTGTTCCCGGCGCCAGCGCTTCCCGCAATGCGGACACCGGTACCGGAAATAAAGGATGTACTTGAAGAGATACCACAAGGCAAGCGGCAGAAAAAATAGAACGATCAGCCCCAATCCCCAGGGAGGCTCCATCCACAGGATACCCCAGAGCAGAAATACGGTTATCAACAGCACATCCGCCCCGCGCAACAGGTTTTTTCCCGGTAACATAATTTGCCTCCCGCTCCAACTATAGCCTCCGCAAAGCTGAAATGCAAACCGGCGCAATAAAAAAAGCGCCCCGGAGGGCGCTTCTTATTTTGCCGCAATACGAAGTTATTTGTACTTCGGCAGCATATCTCCGTGCGCGGCGATGAGCTCGTCGCACATTTTGATGATATCGTCGATCGAAAGCTCGGCGCTGGTGTGCGGATCGAGCATCGCGGCCTGGTAGATGCGCTCCTTCTTGAGCGTCAGGGCCGCTTCGATGGTCAGAAGCTGCGGGTTGATGTTGGTCATGTTGAGGGCCGCGCACTGGGTCGGGATGTCGCCGACGTAGCTGCCCTGGAGGCCGTTGGCGGTGACCAGGCACGGAACTTCGACCACCGCGTTGGCGGGCAGGTTCGGGATGAAGCCGCAATTGATCACGTTGCCGCCGATCTGGATGGGCTTGTCGGTGACCATGGCTTCCATGATCATCGAGCCGTATTCGTGCGACAGCTTGTGGCCGAGCTTGGGATCGTTCGACAGTTCTTCGTACTGCTTTTTCCAGGCGGCGATCTGATTGATGCATCTCCTGGGGTATTCATCCAGCGGGATGTTGTATTCATCGATCAGCTGCGGGTAGTTCGCCTTGATCCAGTAGGGCATGTATTCGGCGTTGTGTTCGCTCGATTCGGTGACGTAATGGCCGAACTTCATCATGATCTCGAGACGGATCATGTTGCCGGACTTCTTCGACTTGTCGGGTTCGGCGCGCCACTGGGCGAGCTTTTCGGCGGCGAGAGCCTTCATCTGCGGGTAGACGTCTTTGCCGTCCTCATAGAGGTCGAGCAGCCACGCCATGTGGTTGATGCCGGCGACGCGGCCGTGGATGCGCTTGGCGCGCTCTTCGGACCACTCGAGGCCGAGCGCTTCGTAAAGGCTTTGGATGCAGCCCTGCCACGAGTGGCAGAGGCCGACCGTCTTGACGCTGCTGCCGCGCAGCATTGCGCCCGTCAGCATCGACATCGGGTTGGTGTAGTTGAGGAACCAGGCGTTCGGCGCGACCTCTTCCATATCGCGGGCGAAGTCGAGCATCACGGGGATGGTGCGCAGCGCGCGGAAGATGCCGCCGATGCCGAGGGTATCGGCGATGGTCTGGCGCAGGCCGAATTTCTTCGGGATTTCAAAGTCGATTACGGTGGAGGGCTCGTAGCCGCCGACCTGGATCGCGTTGACCGCGAAATCGGCTCCCCTGAGCGCTTCCTTGCGGTTCGCCACGCCGAGGTGGGTGGTGATTTTCGCGCGGCCGCCGTTGATGTTCTTGTTGATGACGTTGAGGATGAACTCCGACTCCTTGAGCCGCTGCCCGTCGATGTCGTAGAGCGCGAAGTGCGAATCCTTCAGCGCTTCGCGGCACATGCTGTCGCCGATGATGTTGCGGACGAATACCGTGCTGCCCGCACCCATGAATGTGATCTTGGCCATTCTTTCCGATTCCTGTTGTTGCGTTGTGGAATTCAGGCGCGTCCTTTGCCTGTCATACCCTTTAAGATAACCCCTTGTTCCGGAAATGTAAATACGAAAAATATGCTATTCGCGGTAAATTTGTGCTCTGTTTTTTTGCAGACTTTGCTTGAAAGCGGCAGGTGTTGCAGTAAATTATTGTAAGGAGATAACGGATATGGCGACGCAGCGGGTGACCTTTGAAAACTATACGCCCTTCTATACGGAACGGACGGAGCGGCTTCATGCGATGCTGATCAACTGCGGGCACGAGATGGCGCGCGCCGACTACCGGCACGACGGCCTGAAGCGCGGCAGCCGCGATCTTCTCATCTGGCAGTACACCTTGAGCGGAATGGGGCGGGCGGCCTATCTGGGGCGCGAGTATCCGGTTCCGCCGGGGCACGCTCTCTTCCTGATGGTTCCCGAGGAGCATGTCTATTATCTGCCGCCCGGTTCGCCGAGCTGGGATTTCATCTATGTCTCCGTCACCGGCTCCGAGTTGGTGCGGCTGGGGGCGGAATACCGCAAACGAAACGGAATCGTGCGCCCCTTCGGCGAACACTCCCCGGCCGTCAAGGCCGCCTGGGAACTGCTGGCCCTCTGCCGGGAAAAAAGGCTGACCGGGCGTTATGACGCGAGCGCCCGCGCCTACTCGTTCCTGATGACGCTGCTGGCGGAACCGGCGGTGAACGCGCCGGAAGAGGGGATGGACTTCATGAGCCGGGTGCACGCCTATTGCCGCGAGCACTTGCGCGAACCCTTTACGGTTGCGGATCTTGCCGATGC
>JAVBSA010000228.1:0-4513 GCA_031556915.1 Victivallis sp. | reverse complement strand
GAAAATGGATTCTCATCGGCTTTCTTCTGCTGTTGATCGTCATCTGCCTGATTCCGGGCGGGGCGGCCGCCTTCCGCAAGACGGTGTTCGCCGTGCTGCCCACCCCCTCCCCCCACACGATCGACCTTACCGGGAACGCGCTCGAGCGGGGGCGCATTCACGGCAAACGGATGAAATGGGCGATCCGGCTCCTGGACAAAATCTACATCCGCCACTTCGCCCCGGGCGACAACCTCAATCTCTACCTCAGAAAAGCGGAAGAGCTATTCGATAAAATCGATCCCGCCTGGAGTGAGGAAATCGAGGGCATGACCGAAATAACCGGAGTCGAAAGCGGAATCCTGAAGCTCGGCAACAGCTTCCTCGATCTCGGGCTGAACGCCTCCGGCTGCCGCCAGATCCATCTGAAACTCGGCGACCGGCTGCTCCACAGCCACAACCTCGACTGGGATAACCTCGGCGGAGTCGGCAACCATCTCGTGACCATCTACCGGAGCAGCGGCAAACCGGGCGCGTTCCGAACCGTTCACCTCGCTTTTCCCGGCATGGTCGGGGTGCTCGACATCATCAACGAACACGGCGTCGCCCTCTCGTTCAACCAGATCGGGCTCGGCAAAAAAGACACATCGCGCATCCCCGTATTCATCGCCATGCGCGAAATCGCCGAAACATGCCCCGATTTCGAGTCCGCCAGGGAAAAAATTCTCCACATGCCGCCCGGAATGCCCTTCTGCATCGGGCTCACGAGCGCGAAAGAGGGGCGTATGGCCGTTTTCGAGCGCGACGTGGAAACCACGGTCGTCGAACGCAAGGCGGACCATCTCATCACCGCCGACAACATGGCGTGGGGAGAAACCCGCAAGGGAGAAATCCAGACAATCGCCGAAACGGCCGATCCGCAGAGTTTCGAAGCGCTGACCGGGCTGCTTCGCGATCCGCGCATTCTGCTCGGCTGCAACATCTACAGCGTCGTTTTCGATTATGCGGCGAACACCATGTATCTCGCCAGCGGCAACGTGCCCGCCGCCACCGGAAAATACCGAAAGTTCCAACTTTTCTCTTTTGAATAGAAGAAGACCACGAAACACACGAAACACACGAAAAAAATCAAACGTTTTTTTGATTTTCTCTTTTTCTTTCCCCTTTCGTGTGTTTCGTGTATTTCGTGGTCCTTCCTTCAAATGGAGACTTCGAGCGCCCCCTGACGCAGGATAACCGGTTCCGCGCCGGTGGCGTCGACGACGGTGGAGGCCGCCGCACCGGCCGGAATCGCGCCCGCGTCGACGGCGAGCGCAACTTCCCCCGTCAACTCCGCCAGCGCCTGTTGCACGGTCGCCGCGTTGGGGCGGCCGGAAAGATTGGCGCTGGTCTGCGCCAGCGGGAAATCGATTTTCGATAAAACCGCCAGCAGAAGCGGGTGATCCGGAATCCGGAACCCGACCGTTCCTTCCGGATCGCGCGGCGCAATGATGGTGATGGGGCCGGGGCAATATTTTTGCGCGAGCCGCTCCGGGAGTCCGCCGAGGCGGACGCCGTATTGTTCCAGCTTGCGCCAGTCGCCGATAAACCAGCCGAGCACTTTCCGCGCATCCCGCGCTTTCAGCCGGTAGATCTGTTCGACCGCCGCAGGATCGTTCGCTCGGCAGACCAGGCCGTAAACCGTCTCGGTGGGCAGCAGCAAAACCGCGCCCGGCAGGCGGAGCACGTCGACGACCGCCCCGGCGACCGCTTCCACATTGGCGGATGTCAGTTCAAGAATCATGGACACGCCTCATTGAATCGTTTTGCACATAACCTACTTTGCCGCAACCGGCAATTCAATCCGGAAAACACAAAAAAACTCATTTTTTCACTTGCAAAAACTACCTTATAAGTGTATGATATCCAAGTTATGGACAAAAGAAAAATTCTATTGGCCGTTCCCCATGGGATGTGCGCGGGCGTCAATCGAGCCCTCGACTCGGTGAAGGCCGCTTTGGAAAGCGGTTCCTCACCGGTTTGGGTTCTGCACGAAATCGTCCATAACAGCCGCGTGGTAAAGGATCTCGAAACACGCGGCGTCCACTTTGCCGAGGAGCTGGATGAAGTTCCGCAAGACGCCCTTCTCCTGTTCAGCGCCCACGGCGTCAGCACCGCCGTCGAAAAGCGCGCGCGGGCGAGAAACCTGCGAATCGCCGACGCCACCTGCCCGCTGGTCAAGCAGTTGCACCGCCTGGCGGAACAAAGCACCGACGTCCTGATCCTCATCGGCCACCGGAATCACCCCGAAGTCGAAGGCATCCTCGGCCGCTCGGGAGCCGGCACAACGGTCGCCGTCGCCTCGGAAGAGGAGATCGCCCGGCTGCCGGAGTTCCCCGCCGGTTCAAAAATCACTCTCCTGGTGCAGACCACATTCAACACCGGGCTGCTGAAAAAGCTGGAGACGAAACTCCGGGAACGTTATCCGCAAATCGTCAACGCCCCCGAAGTGTGTTACGCAACCGCAAACCGTCAGAAAGCGGTAAAAATGGCGGCCCGCGATGCGGAGCTGATGCTGATTATCGGCTCGCCGCACAGTTCCAACTCCAACCGCCTGCGGGAAATCGCCGCGGAAACGGGAACCGAAGCACTGCTGATCGAAAGCGCCGAAGAACTGCCGCAGGAACGTCTCGCAACTCTCCGGACACTCGGCGTCGGCGCCGGAGCCTCCGCGCCGGAGAACGAGGTCAAAGCCGTTCTCGACAAGCTGGCGCAAGCCGGTTTCACCGAAGTCCGGCCGGTTGTCGCCGCGGAAGAAACACTCATATTCAAATTACCTGAAATATTGGAGAAAAAATGAAGTTTCCCGGAATTCTACTGTCGCTCTGCTTTGCCGCTCTTCTCGCCGGGTGCGGGAACAGCTCCTCATCCAAACCGCAGGTCCGCAACCTCGCCGTCGATTACCGCATCGACCGGAAATTCAACTGGACCCAGCCGGGAAACAAATTCTCGGGAACATTGCACCTCAAGGTGGAATCCGCGGAAAAAGCCGCCGGATTCACCTTCAACACCTACGGAATCACCTTCGAACTGGCGCCGGGCGAACGAACCACCATCATCGTAAAATCCGATCCGGACGGCGTTTATTTCAACGGGGAATACCCCGACCTGCCGATCCGGCTGTCGCAGCTGTTCAATGCCCACAGAGGCAGCTACAGCGAACTGTTCGACTACGACGTCCGCGCGATCTGCGAGGTCGAATTGTCGCAGGAAGCACCGAACGGTTCCCATACCCTTTTCATCAGTTGTTTCGATATCCCCACTATGTGGTTTTACAGCACGGAACAGGCGCTTTCCGTGGAAAATCCGGCGGCGGACAAGGCTTACGAACTGTTGGCTGAAGGCAGACAGCAATTTAAACGGACTTTTTAAAAAGAGGCTATCATGTTATTCTTTCTCGGCGGACTCGCACTCCTCATTCTCGGCTATTTCACCTACGGCCGTTACGTCGAACACATCCTGTCGCCGGACGATCGCGAGACGCCGTGCAAACGATGCGCCGACGGCGTCGACTTCGTCCGGCTGCCGCACTGGAAGAATATGCTCATCCAGCTCCTCAACATCGCCGGCGTCGGCCCCGTGATCGGCGTGATCCTCGGCGTCCGCTTCGGCGTGATCGCGTTCCTGATCATCCCCATCGGCAACGTCATCGGCGGCGCCGTGCACGATTTCGTCGGCGGCATGATGTCGCTCCGCCACGACGGAGCCAATCTGCCCGCACTGATCCGCATGAATACCGGGAAACATTTCTACTGGATCTTCTCCGGCTTCATGGTTTTTCTTCTGCTGCTGGTGGTGGCGGTCTTCATCAACATCCCGGCGAACCTGATCGACGGCTTCTGGCCCTCGACGGCACTCTTCCGCGTCGCCGTAATCGGAATTTTTTGCTACTATGTGGCCGCGACGCTTTTCCCGATCGACAAAATCATCGGCTCCTGCTATCCCATCTTCGGCGCACTGCTGATGGTGGGAACGGCGGTCATCTTCGGCGCATTGATGATCGACGCCTTCCAGAATCCGCACCTTCTTTCGGAATCGGCGGCCTTCAAGGCGCAGAAACTCTCCGGAGCCAACAATACGCCCGTCATCCCGATGCTCTTCGTCACCATCGCCTGCGGCATCCTCTCCGGGTTCCACGCCACGCAGTCTCCCATTATCGCACGCACCATGGAGCATGAAAAGCAAGCCCGTTCCAGCTTCTACGGCATGATGATCCTCGAAGGAATCATCGGCATGGTCTGGGCCGCGGCCGGCCTGGCCATCTACAACCGTTTTCCGAATCTCATGAGCGTCGCCCCGGCCAAGGTCCTCTCGGAAATCACCAATCACTACCTGGGCAGCTGGGTGGGCGCACTCACCATCATCAGCGTCATCGTGCTGGCCATCACCTCCGGCGACACCGCCATGCGGAGCCTTCGCCTCAGCCTCGCCGAAATGCTGCACCTCAACCAGAAACCGATCAAAAACCGCATTCTGCTCTGCGCCCCTCTGATCG
>JAVBSA010000658.1:0-2518 GCA_031556915.1 Victivallis sp. | reverse complement strand
CCGGCACCTTGCCGGTCGGAGGTTCCAAGGAGGCGAAGCGCTCCTTGGCGGAGTAGCGAGGCGGAGCCTCAAGTCCAGGCGCGTTTATTTTGGCTAGCGCTTATGGGCGACGCGCCCTCCTGGCGGAGTAGCGAGGCAGAGCCTCAAGTCCCACAGTGTGGGATTCAGGAGCCGATGATTTTGATGAGGATGCGTTTGGGGCGGCGGCCGTCGAATTCGCCGTAGAAGATTTGTTCCCATGGGCCGAAATCGAGTTTGCCGTTGGTGATGGCGGCGACGACTTCGCGGCCCATGATTTGTCGTTTCATGTGTGCGTCGGCGTTATCTTCGTAGCCGTTGTGGGCGTATTGACTGTGCGGTTTTTCGGGGGCGAGTTTTTCGAGCCATTTTTCGAAGTCTGCGTGGAGGCCGGATTCGTCGTCGTTGACGAAGACGGATGCTGTGATGTGCATGGCGTTGCAGAGCAGGAATCCTTCTTGGATTCCGGATTCGGCGAGGGCTTGTTCCACTTGCGGGGTGATGTTGACGAATTGTCTGCGGTTCGGCAGTGTCAATGTCAGTTCTTTGCGGTATGATTTCATTTTTGGGGCTCCTTGAAAAAAAGCCCCCCGGCGCGGTTTCGGCTCCGGGGGGCGGGGGAATGAAGAGTTGTTATTTGGTCGTTGAGGGCAGCCCCGGAATCTGGATATTCTGTTTCTGATGCAGATTCAGGTACTGAACTGTGGAGAAGGTGGCGGAGCCGAGTACCGCGACCAGGGTCAGGATTCCGAGAACGAGATACAACGCGGAGGGTTGTGCGCCGCTGGCAGCTTTTTTGATTTTCGGTGCTGCTTTATCGTCCAGCGCTCCGGCTACCGCCGTGGGTTCCGGTTTTTTGACGACGATGTCGTCATCGTCATCATTTTTCGGTTTCGCCTCGGCTTCGGGTTCCGCCTTGGGCGGCGGGGGTGCTTTGGGGGTTGTGGACGCCACGGGGGCGGCCACGCCGATTGCTGCGCGCGGTGTCGGTTTTGCGCCTGCTGCAGAGAACGCTTCCGGGCCGACGATCTTGTCGGGCAGCGGTTTCTGGGCGGGGAGGGAGTGCGTGGGCACTTCGTCTTCGCTCTGAACCTGAACGCCGGGGAGAACCATGGTTGCCTTGGAGGGCGAGAACGGCGCGGGTGCGACGGCCGGACGCGGCGGAATCATGCCGCCACCCGGGCGCGGCCGGCTGATCTTGATGGTTTCGCTGCTTTCGACCGTGCCGGATTCCGCGTCGGGGGCGGCGGGCGCGGGCGGCGACATGACGCTGGGGGCCGCCGGTACTCCGGGCGGGGTGATTTTGAGGGTGGTCGGGGGTGCTGCCGATCCCTTGAGCCGCACGGTTTTGCGGGTCTGGGTGTCATCGGCGTCCGAAACCGCTTCCGCCGAGGGCGTCGGCGCTACGCTTACGCTTGCGGGGGAGACGGTGGTCGGTTTGAGAACCACGGTTTTGCGGGTCTGGGTGTTGTCGCCGTCCGTCTTGGGTGCGGCGGCGGGAACCCCGGCCTGAACGTTGATCATGCCGATCCGGCCTGTCGAGGGCGGGGGGGCGATCGGCTTGAGTTTGACGGTTTTGCGGGTCTGGGTGTCTTCCATCACCTCGAGGTTGCCGGTATCGGTATCGCGGCCGCTCAGCGGATCGGAGAGCGGCATTCCCGGTTTCGGCAGTTTGATGCTGAGCGGTGTTCCCGTCGACGGTTGAAGCCGGACAGTTTTCCGGGTCTTGGTATCGTCCATCGACTCCATATTTTCATTGTTTTCCGGATCGGCCATGATTCGTCCTTTCCCAAATTGGCACGGATTCACATTCATTCTCAATGAAGAATTTAATGCTTGTTCCCCGAGAAGTCAATCGCCTCCGCAGGATAAATTTCATTTTTTTTGAAAAAAGCGTACTTTTCGTTCAGTTTAAGCAGTTTCAGGGCGGCCATCAGGGCCAGGAAGGGCAGGGCGGGGATCTGGTATCGCGGCGCCACGATCGGTCCGGGCAGAAAGAAAAAGTATTCCGCAAAAGCGAGAAAGAGAAGGATCCGATACCAATTCAGACGGATTCCCGCGATCCAGTCGAACAGCTGCCATGCGGCGAGGAGATAGAGCGCCAGCGTGACGCCGAGCAGCGGCAGCAGCGGCAGAAAGATCCGGAAATCATTGCCGGAATAATGCCTGATTGCAGCCAGGACCCCCTCTTTCTGCATAACGCCCATCGTTCCCCGGCCGTGGTTGCTGAAGCCGAGAATTTCCAGGAAGGTCGGCGCATCCGGCAGCAGAATCTGGGGGCGGAAATGCTGTGAGATCCAGAGAAAGGGGTGGGCCTGAATGAGTTCCCGGAAGCGCTTGATCCGGTAATCGCTTTGACTCTTGATGTCGGGATATTTCTCATGGTCGGCGAACTCCTGTTCCAGTTCGGCGAGGATTTTTGCTTTTTCTTCTTCGAAACCGGAACGGTTGGCCGCCGCCAGCAGCATCGCTCCGTTCTGGTGATACATGGCTCCGGTGT
>JAVBSA010000634.1:0-3235 GCA_031556915.1 Victivallis sp. | reverse complement strand
AACTCTCTTCCCCCTGGATCATCGCCGTCTGGGGCGGAATCAAACGCCCCGCATTCTGGGGCGACAAAGCCGCCGCCGTGCTTTTCACCATAGATAAAGGCACGGTCAGCTGGGATAAGGAAGGCGTCCGCCTGCCCGCCGGCAGATTCGGCGTCAGCAGCAGCTTTCACGGTCTCTTCAACGACAACTGGCAGGAGCGCGACGTGCGCAAACGTGCGGAACTGCTCTGCGGAATGCTCCGCAACTATCCGGTCGAATGCCGCGAATTCTACCGGGTCGAAGGGGACAAGCTTCATATTTACAATGAATTCACTTACGAAAGCTGGGGCAATCCCCGGTTCCGGGCGCCCGATTTCGCGCCGCTCCCGCCGATCTTCACCTGGGCGAACCTCAGCCGCAAGTGGGGCGACCTGCCGATCGACAGCCAGAGACAGCTCAACACGCCGACCGGCCCCTACGCCTGGAATCCGGGGCGGAGCACCCGCTATACCTTGCCGGTTCCGGCCACCCGTCACGCGGCGTTCCCCGCCAATCCGGATTTCGAAAAGGTGAACCGGGAAATGGCCGAAAAATTCCTGGCGCAACCCGAGCCGGCTCCCGAAATGCTTCACCGGATCGCCGATGCCTGGCGAACCGCCTACGTGCCGCTCCGGGCGGGCAGCTCCCTCTTCGGCATGAGTTATCTCGGCAGTGAATTCCGCCAACGGGTGCTGGACACCCTGAAGCTCACCACCGGAAACGCCTTCCGCGACTTCGCCTGGGTTCCGCGCAAGGAACAGTTCAGCAAACGCCCCTATCTGGCCAGCCTCTGGGTGGATGAAAAAGTTTCCCCCGTGATGTACGGCGACATCAACTCCGGCATCGGCACCGCCAACTACGGCCTTTATGCGTACTCGAAATACAGCGGCGACTGGGAGCATGCAAAAAAGCTCTGGCCGCGGGTGATGGACTCCATCCGTTTCTGCGAGGTCGTCAACGACTGGGCGATTCCGATGACCTCCGCCCGCGAGGGAATCCTCTTCGGCGGCATCGACATGGACACCATCGGCTACCTTGGCGTCACCGCCGTCGAGCAGATGGCCCGGCAGCTGGGGACGCAGCAGGACCTCGACCGGCTGATCTACCTGCGCAGCAAACTCGCGCCGTCGGTGACGTTGCGGATGACCTTTCAGGACTATCTCGACCCGCAAAAAGAATTCCCCCGCCTCTGGGTAAACGGTTTCTCTGAAAGCGGCCCGAACCTGGAATGGGCCGACAGCCAATCCGGCACCGGCCTGGACCATTGCGCCATGATGTATTGCTGGCAGGGGCAGCAGCCCGAGATGTACCAGCTCCTGATGCAGCTCCCCGGCAAAGAAATGATGGCGACGCTGCAAAAAGAACTGATGGATAAATACTTCACGGGGGACGACTTCTCGGGCTGGCGCAAGATGCCCTTCAACCACACCCGGACGGCGGATATCATGACCATGCGCGCCTGGCTCCCCGGCTGGGATCGGGCGGAGCTTGCCCGCGACTGCAAAATCTGGATCGACCGGACGCCGAAAGAGATCAACGCCTATAATTCCGGTTTCTTCGCAGCCTACCAGGGCGGCGTCGACCGGGTGTTCCTGATCAACTGGGAGCCGGCGGCGCTCAAAGCCCTCAGCTACGACCGGGCGACGAAAACGCTGAATGCGGCCCTCGTTTCTGAGAAACCGTTCCTGCTGGAAGGCAGCGCCCCCGGCAAAATCGGCAAAGCGGTAGTGGACGGCAAGGAATACCCCGTCTCGTCGATCCGCTACGAAGAAGATCGCTTCCAACTGGAACTGCCCCCGGTCAAAACCGGAATCAAACTCCGGTTCAACGAGTAATCATCATGAAGAAACGGATCACACTCCTGTTCCTCTGCGCCGCACTCTTCACGGGAGCGGCGGCGCCCGTCGCCGTAATCAATGCCGGGCATTCCGGCTGGAATTCAGCGCAGTTGCTGAAAACTTGCGCCAAAGAGCTGGAGGAGGCAAAGCCGGACCTGGTGATTCTGCTCATCGGAACAAACGACAACCTCAACAGCCGCAACCTGATTCCGCCGGAAGTCTTTCAGGAGAACCTGCAGAAAATGGTGAAGATGATCCGGCAAAGCGGAGCCGAAGTTCTGCTGTGTGAAATCCCCGACGCCAACCAGGAATTGATGACCGGACGTCACAAAAAAGGCTTTTTCAAGTATAAAAGCGCGGAGGAAAAGGTGGCGCGCGCCAATGAAATCATCGCCGGAGTCGCCGCGGCGGAGAAAGTTCCCCTGCTGAAAACAACCGAAGTCCTCGGTAAATCCACCTTGGAAAAGGATAGCCTTTTCTTCAACCCCGCCAACTCCGGCAATGCCGACGGCGTACACCCGACTCCGGAGGGATACGCGAAGCTGGCGCAGGCCATCGCGGAAAGGATTAAAAAGGAAGGTCTTTCGCCGAAACGGATCCTCTGCCTCGGCGACAGCATCACCGCCGGAGCCCGCGTCAAAGGCCGCGGAACCGCCGGAGAAGGCGCGGAAACCTATCCCGCCCGCCTGGCTGCGCTGATGAATGAACGATGATTCTAATGTAATTCAAATAAGCGCGTTGGGTGTCCTTTGCCGCGCTCCGCGCTGGGTCTTTACGCACCCTGCGGGCGCGACAGACCGCGCACGCCTGGTGGCGGAAAATTTTCTTGCGAAAATTTTCCTTTTTTAGCGTCACCGGCGCGCGATAAAACTTGAGGCTTTGCCTCCCTACTTCGCTACGGCGTCGAGGTAGAGCACCGGGATCTGCCAGTTGGGCACGTGGAAGACGCGGCCCGTCACTTTCACCTCGCGGTCGCCGACCTTGCTCACGTCGAGCTTGCCGGTGCACACATAATACTGCGTGTCGCCGCTCTTGCGCAACAGCGCGTAATCGATCTCGGGAACCGTCGTGCTTTCCAGCTTGACGAGAGTTCCGGTCGCAGCGGCGCCGGTCGTCTTCTCCGTGTCGATGCCGATCTGGCGGAAAGAGACGAGGATCTCTTCGGGAATCTCAGCGGCTGGAACAGCGGCTTCTTCCGGCTTCTTTTCATCCGGCTTGACCGGCGTATCGGGCTTCTTCTCTTCGACCGGCTTGACGGTGGCCGCCACTTTGATGTAACGCTTGGCGGCATACAGCTTCAGATTTGCCGTCGGCGCGATCTTCGCCCAGCCGTACCGGTCGATTTCCAGCACCTTGACCGCGGTTCCGGCAGGCAATTT
>JAVBSA010000640.1:0-3822 GCA_031556915.1 Victivallis sp. | reverse complement strand
GGATAGTAATAAGTGCGGAAGTAGCGGTCGAAATGGGTGCGGGGGAAGCTGACGCGGCTCCAGTTCTCCTTGCCTTCCGGCGCGATCAGCCAGTTGTCGCCGGAGAGGAGAATCCGGCGGCGCAGCGCGCTTACCGGCGCGTCCGGCAGGGGGGCGTCGATGGAATCGCACTCTTTACCGCCCCGGTTTCGCTGCCGCAGCCCGGCATATGCCGCTTCGGTTTCGGCGTAAAGGGCGTCGTGTTCGCGGGTGAGGCGGGCGTTGGCGTCGTCGAGCTCCTGTTGCTTCTTCTGCTCGGCCGCGAGTTTTTTGCGCCATTCGCCGTGCTGTTTTTTCAGCTCTTCATTGCGTTTTGCGACGGCGGCGGGGGCGAAGATTTCAAAGCTGTCTTCCAGGACGGCGCCGGGGAGGGTGAGGCGGCAGGTGTAGATGCCTGGTTCCAGCGTGACTGTTTCGCGCCATTCTGCGGGTAGTTTCAGCTCCTTCCGGAACTCCACCGTTTTTTCGCCGCGGCGGAGGAGGGTGAGAGCCGCTTGGAGCGTTTCCTTCTTTTCCCCTCCAACGGTCACGGTCACGGTATTGCTGCCGGAGAAACGCCCGGCGGCCGCCGTGTCCATATAAAAGCCGCCGTCAGAGGCGGCGGGGAGTTGTTTCAGCTGGTCGCGCCGCATCGCGTTCCGCGCCGGGTCGTCGAGCCGGATCGCGAGATCGGTTATGGGGTTGCCGGACTGGTCGCTGACGGCGAGGCAGAATCCGCAGCCGTGGGTGCGGTCCACCAGCTTCATCACCAGCACGTTGAGGCCGCGTTTCAAAGTGGCCTCATAGAGGAAGGCGTCCGGGGTGATTCCCTGCGAGGTGTTGCTGCCGCCGGCGAGCTTTCCGTTCAGAAAGACTTTGAAGTCATCGTCCGCGCCGATCCGGAGCTTGATTTTTCGTTCGGCGGGCGATTCGATATAGCAGACGGAATAGATCACCATATAATCGTCGATAGGGAGGAAACGCTTGTCGAAGACCAGGTCGGGTTTTTCCCCCTCTGCGTGGAACGGGGTCCAGACCACCGGGATTTCGCGGTTTTCGATGAAGCCCCATTCGTTGGTCGAACCGATGCCGGCAATCAGCTTCGCCTTGTCGGCGCGGAAAAGCGCGGTATCGCGCATTCCTTCGAAGGGGCGGATGCCGGCCTCGCCGCCCTGATGGGCCAGGAGGTCGGTTTTGTAGCCGTCGCCGTTTCCTTTGACCTGATAAGAGGGATAGGGCCCGGCGACCAGCCAGTCGCGGATGAACCCTTTGGCGTCGGGTGTCGCGGCGGCGAGCGTCGCCGCCGCAAACAGCAGGGGCAGGATCAGAAATTTCATGGCAGGTAGGGCCCCTCGGGGAAGGCGACGGAAGTGTGCTCAAAGGAGCCGGCGGAGAAGATGACGTTGGTGCGGTAATGCTGAGTTTTGACGTGCCCATCCACATAACCGACGTTGAAGGCTTTGTTGCCGTCGTGCCGGGCGGAGAAGCTGTGTGAGTTGAGGGGACCGTCTTCCCCCGATATATCGATTCGCCACTGGCGGTAGAGGCCGAGCGAGGAGTTCTTGGCGTAGGCGTCGCCGGTCATCACCTTCTGGGAAGGCTTGAAAAACTGTTTGAACGACGTAAAGCTGTATTTTTCTTTGTCGGTTCCCGACAGGTCTTGCGACGGATTGATGATGCCGTAAGCTCCGTGGGAGATGGCGGCGGGACATCTGACGACGCCGTAGGTGTTCCAGGTATCCGCTTCGGTGTTGGGATGCTGCGGGATATAGCCGCCTTCGGCCAGCTGCCGCCACCAGGATTTGTGGGGGACGGTGACGATGTTCGCGGGCGCCTGTTTGGTGTCGTCGTCGTAAGAGATCAGCGCCAATGTCAATTGTTTGCAATTGCTTATACAGCTGGTTGTTTTGGCCTTGTCGCGCGCTTTGGTCAGCGCCGGCAGCAGCATTGACGCCAGGATGGCGATGATGGCGATAACGACCAAAAGTTCGATCAGTGTGAAGGCTTTGTCTCGTTTCATAATGTCTCCTGTAGTTCGGGTATGAATGTTACATCGCATGCTTCATGGCGTATTCGTGTTTCACCGGCAAATAACCGTTCATGCAGAATTTCGGCGGCGAGTTTGCACGCCTGGCTGTAGGGGAGCTGGAAACTGCCGCCCCGGAAACCGCGGCGCGGATGGCCGATGTAGGCGGTCAGAAGGCAGTCGCGCCGCGGATCGATGCCGAACTCGCTGAAGAACGCCGTCATTTCCGGGATGCACCCGTTGCAGACCAGCGCTTGTGGAGGATCGTTTTTCAGCCGTTCCCGGAGGAGGGCGAGTTCATCCCGGGTGGCGCACTGCCGGTGTTCGATGTCGATCGCGCCGTCATTCATTTCCCGGAGCAGATTCGTCAGGGGGCCGTCCGCCGTATTGAGGAACAGTACGCGTTGGCGGTTCTCGCTGCGCAGAAGTTCATAAAACTGCTTTGCCGCGGCGGACCAGTCGGTTTCGACCGAGCTGACCCCTTCGACCGGGCTGGTGCCGAAGGTGACCACCGGAATTTTCGCCGCCGCTTTGCGGATCATTCCGGCATCGAAGACATTGCCGCAGAAAAGGGCGTCGAGGTAGTTGTTTTCGATGATTTCTTCAATATTTTCAGGGGTCACGGTGACGTTGTCCAGGAGCCTCAGGTTGCAGTCGCGGTCGCTGGCGGCCATTCCCATGTGGGTCAGCATCTCCCAGGCGCTCCGGTCGTAGAAAAAGTAATCTCCGGTCGCCAGAACGAGGCCGATCAGGGGCTGTTTTTCGCGTTGGAACCACAGATCGTTGCGCGGAACGGTATAGGTGGCCACGCCCGGCCGGCTGGAGAGGTAGTTTTCGGCGCTCAACTTCTCCAGCGCCAGCTGTACCGTGCTGCGGGCGACGCCGAAGGTCGCGGCCAACTCCCGCGATGAAGGCAGTCGGATCGATCGGCCGGGATTCCGGTAGATGACGTTCATGACATAATGGCGAAGCCGGATGGTTTCCGACAGATCGCTTTTGGGTTTTCGGGGCATGGGTACTCCTGTTATCGGTCCAGTGTCAGTCCAGAATTAATTATACCGTAAACAGGTGTGAATGTCAAGAGGAAAAGATAATTTTCCGATAAAAAAGGTCCGAATGGTCCGGTTGCTATCCGTCCGGAGCGGAGCTATATTATCCGCGATATGAAGAATCAATCGGAAAATCTTTCCTGCCGGGTGATCCGGAGTTCGGTGGATTGGAGCGGCGAGGGGCTGATCCTGGTTCGTTATCTGGCCGGGCGCTTCACCTACCGGGATATGGAGGAGTGGAGTCTGCGAATCCGCGCCGGCGAGATCCTGGTCAACGACGCTCCCGCCGCGCCGGAACTGTTGCTGCATTTGCACGACAAAATCGAATATTTTCCCGGCGACCTCGAGGAGCCCGAGGCGGATTTGAGCTACAAAGTCGCCTATGAGGACGAGTTTCTGCTGATCGTGGACAAGCCGGGGAATCTTGCCGTGCATCCCTCGGGTCCCTTTTTCAAGCACACTTTATGGCATCTGCTCTCCACCCGTTACGGCAAGATTCACCTGGTCAACCGGCTCGACCGGGAGACCTCGGGGCTGCTGATCGCGGCGAAGGACCCGGCGACTGCCGCCCGGCTCGGCAAACCCTCCGCGCAAATCCGCAAGGAATATCTCGCGTTGGTATTCGGGCAATTCGATTCTTCTGCGGATGCGGCCGGGTTCCTGGTCGCCGACACCGCGAGCGTCGTCCGCAAAAAGCGCCGGTTCGTCGCGGGCAATCGCCCGCCGGAG
>JAVBSA010000311.1:0-5541 GCA_031556915.1 Victivallis sp. | reverse complement strand
CGAAGGAACTGTTCGGGGCGGAGATCGACGCGATCGAAGGAATCAAAACCTGGATCCGGCACATGGCCGTCGCCGCCCGCGACATGACCATGACCGAAGCGGATGAGGAACGGAAGACGAATCTGGCGGAAACTGCCCGGATCTGTTTCAAGCTGGTCTCCGGTTCGCCCGAAACGCTGCGCGAGGCCTGTCAATGGATCGCAATCTTCAACATGGCCAGCCGCACCTACAATCGCGACGGCGCCGGCGGCCAGCTCGATGAACTGCTGCGCCCTTATTACGAACGGGATAAAGCCGCCGGACTGATCGACGACGGGGACGCGGAATTCTATATCCTGTGCCTGCTGCTGAACGAGCCGCATTACTATCAGCTCGGCGGACCGGGAGGGAACGGGCGCGACCTGACCTCGCCGGTCTCCTTTTTGATCCTCGAAGCGGCGGCGAAGCTGAAAAGCTCCTGCAACCTGACCATCCGGGTTCATAACGGCTTGGACCGACGGCTTTTCCGGCGCGGTGTGGAAATCCTGCTCGAAAACAAGCTGGGGTATCCGCGCTTCTCCGGCGACAAGGCGTTGGTGGCCGGATTTATGAAAAACGGCTACAGCGCGGAACTTGCCCGCAAGCGCATCGCGACCGGCTGCAACTGGATGAGCCTGCCGGGGCTGGAGTACACCTTGAACGACGTGGTCAAGATCAATATCGCCAGAGTATTCGAAATCGCCTTCCGGGAGACGGCGGCGGAACCGGACCCCTCTTTGGAAAAGCTGGAGGCGAACTACGAAAAGCATTTCCGCGTCGCGGTTCAAACCGTGATGAAGGGGATCGACTTCCATCTCGCGCACCAGTATCTCAACGAACCCGAACTGCTGCTGAATCTCCTTTCGCACGGTCCGCTGGAAAAAGGACTGGACGTATCCCGCGGCGGCGCGGAATACTACAACATGGCGCTGGACGGCGCCGGCCTCGCGGTGGTCGCGGACTCCTTCGCCGCAATTCAACAGTTCGTAACGGAACAGCCGGTGACGACATGGGTGGAGCTGGCGAAAAACCTCGAAGCCGATTTCCGGATGCCAGGGGGCGAAACGCTGCGCAAGACGCTGCTCTCCGCCGACCGTTTCGGCAAGGGCGGCGGCCGCGGCGACTTCTGGGCGAAGAGGCTGACGGAAATTCTCGACCGGGAAGTGGCCGGCCGGCGCACTCCGGCGGGATACCGGATGATTCCCGGCTGGTTCTCCTGGGCGGATACCGTCCGTTTCGGCAAAAATGTCGGAGCCACGCCGAACGGCCGCCGCGCGGGAGAGCCGATTTCACACGGAGCCAATCCCAATCCGGGGTTTCGCAATGACAACGCCCTGACCGCGATGGCGCAGGCGATCGCCTCGGTGCAGCCGGGGTACGGCAACACCGCTCCGTGGCAGTTGGAACTCGACATCGGCTACGCGAAAACCGAACAGGCCGTTGAAAACCTGATGGCGCTGATGGAGGCTCATTTCGATCTCGGCGGCACGCTGATCAACATCAATATCGTTGACGCCGAAAAAATTCTGGCGGCGCACGCGCATCCGGAGCAGCATCCCGACCTGATCGTGCGGGTCACCGGGTTCAGCGCCTATTTTACCTCGCTGTCGAAGGATTTCCGGCAGCTTGTGGTTGACCGCTTGATCCGGGAAACGGTGTGACTATGATGGGCGTGGTCTTCGATATCAAACGTTTTTCGGTCAAGGACGGTCCTGGAATCCGCACCTCGGTATTCCTGAAGGGGTGTCCGCTGCGGTGCGTCTGGTGCCACAATCCTGAATCGTGGAATCCGGATCCGGAAGTCCGCGGCAAAGAGGTCATCGGTAGAAAAATAAGCGTGAAAGAGGTCATGGCTGAAGTGCTCGCGGATCTGGCTTTCTACCGGAAATCCGGCGGCGGAATGACCCTGACCGGCGGCGAACCGATGGCGCAGTTCGACTTCACCCGCGAATTGCTTATGGCCGCGAAGGCGGAGAATGTTCCGGCCGCCCTCGATACCAGCGGCTATGCGCCATGGGAAGAGTATCGCGAGCTTCTGCCGTTGACGGAGCTCTTCCTCTACGATTTCAAGGCGGCCGATCCGGAGCGTCACCGGGAGCTGACCGGCGTGGATCATGCGCCGATTCTGGAAAACCTGGAAAAACTGAATGAAGCGGGGGCGGCGATTCTTCTGCGCTGCCCGCTCGTTCCCGGCGTCAACGACGATGAGATCCATCTCGCCGCGATCGCCGGCTGGGCGGAAAAACTCGCCGGCGTCCGTGAGGTCACACTGGAACCCTATCATCCGCTCGGCCAGGAAAAATTCGCACGGACCGGTTATTCCCCGCCCCTGAACCGGCGGGAATTTACGCCGCCCGAAATTGCGGAGCGCTGGAAATATTACATTTCTTCCCGTACCCGTAAAAAAGTCGTCATCGCTTGAGTCATATTACAAATTAGGAGTTTTAAAATCAGATGAACTGTTCTTTTGAAATTATTTATTGCGTTCCCAAAAAAGAAAACGGCCGCATTTTTACGCAGGAGTGGAATTCCGCGGAAGGCGGGCATTGGCAAGACGCCGAACTCGGACTTGAATTTTCCTTCCGTTTCGATTCGACGCCTTGGGGAGCGAAGCTGGTGATTCCGGCGGATTCCGTCCGGGAAAGCGGTCCGGCAAAATTTGCTTCGATTATCTTCCGCAGCCGGAACTTCACCGCCCGCGAGGGAGACGGCGGCAGCTTCTTCACCCCCTATGCGAGCGGCTACTTGACCCGGACCACCGGGCATGATACCAATGAATATCTGCTGCCGGTTTTCAATGAACGCGCCTGGCAGGTCGCCTGGGGCAATATGCCGCTTTACGGCTGTTTCCGCGGCGGCGTCTGCCGGATCGGATTGATTGACGGCGGTCAATTCGACGCCGATCTGCGGCTGAGAACCGCGTGGGGAGAAAAAAAATCTTATTCGCTCGACCCGGTTTTCAACATTCGCCACGATAAAAACGAACCGGCGCTCGACGAGGATATGTCCATCCTTTTTACGGAAGTATCCGGAACCTGGAAAGAGGCCGCGAAATGGTACCGCAAATATAACCTCGAAGTCCGCAAACTCAAACCCATTGCCGAACGCGTCAAAGACGAACCGGATCTCGAATATTCGACGAAATCCCTGACCGTGCGCTGCCGCATGTCGGTAAAACCGTTGCCGGCGCAGATTCTGGAGCAGCGCCCGGAAAACGAACCGAAACCGCGCGTATTCCTGACTTACAGCCAGGTGAAGAAGATTGCCGGGGAGTTCCGGAAGCAAGGGGTCGGCCCCGCCGAATTCAACCTGGTCGGCTGGAACCACGGCGGTCACGACGGCGCTTTCCCGCAACTCTTCCCCACGGCGGACGGGTGTGGCTCCGAGGACGAATTGCGGGATCTGATCGGTCGGGTCAATGAGCTCGGCTACCACATTTCGCTGCACGACAACTATTACGATGGCTATACCCTGGCGCGGAATTATAATTTCGACGACACCTGCCGGGAATTCGGCGAATACGGCGGTCCCCAGATCGGCGGTGGGCGTCTCGGCGGCGGGCAGGCTTACCGGGTATGTCCGCAAAAAGCGGTCGATTACGCCAGAGCCAATTTCAAAGAGGTGGCGAACAAACTGCCGGGATTGCACGGCCCTTATTTCGTCGATGTGGTTTCAATCATCCCGATGAAGCCCTGTTCGCACCCGCTGCACCGGATCGACCGCCGGGACAACAACGTATATTACAAGGAGATCCTGAAGCTCCAGCACGACACCTTCGGTCTCTCCATGTCCGAAGGATGCCGCGATTGGGCGTTTCCGGAGTTGGATCGCACCTATATGATCTACAATCTGGATAAGCCGGCAGAGGGGTTCTGCGACGAGCATATTCCCTTCGTCCAGATGGTCTATCACGGAATCATGCTTTACAACAACTGCCGGTTGTTCATCAACACCTTCCCCGGTTACCGGGAGTATGCGGAGAATCTCGCCTGGGGCGGGTTGCCGATGATCTACTTCCACCACATCTTCAATCCCACCTGGAGTGCGGACGGCGGCTGGAGCCTCGACCTGACCTACGAGGGGGCGGAAAAGCTGGCGAAAGACGTCGCGATTTTCAAAAAGATGAGCGACGACGTACAGAAGCTCGCGCCGGCGCAACAGGCGTTTTTCGAGGATTTCATCCGGCATGGGGAGACGTTGACCGAGACGGTTTACTCCAACGGGATGCGGTTGTTCGTCAATACGGGCGAGTTCGACGTCACGGCGCCGGACGGTGCAACCGTTCCTCCGAAAGAGTTCGTTTTGTGCTGGAAGAGCGGATGCTGAAATTTTAGGCGCATCCGCTGCTTTCAGCGCCCCCCGTCAGGGCCAAAAGGCCCTGACCCCGAGATTCTCCGCCCCTTGGGGCGGGGAGTTTATTCCCGGGCTTTGAGGATGGCGTGTTCGAGGCCGCGGATTTCGGCGAGGCCTTTGAGGCGGCCGATGGCGGTGTAGCCGGGGTTGGGGCTGGGGGGCTTGGCGAGGTCGTCGAGCATGGTGTGGCCGTGGTCGGGACGGAAGGGGAGACGCCAATCGGCGCGGCCTTCGTCTTTGCGGCGTTTCTGTTCTTCGACGATGGCCTTGACGAGACCGTACATATCGACGACGCCTTCGAGGTGGTTGGCTTCGAAGAAGTTGCCTTTGCCGTCGTGGGCGGTGCTGCGGAGGTGGACGAATCCGACGCGCGGCGCGCATTTTTTGAACATCTTGACGATATCGTTATCGAGCCGGCCGGAGAAGCTTCCGGCGCAGAAGCAGATTCCGTTGGCCGGGGAATCGACCATCTTGAGCAGATTATCGATGTCGTCGATGGTGCTGAAGATGCGGGGCAGCCCGAGGATCGAGTAGGGGGGATCGTCGGGGTGGATGACCATGATGCAGCCGGCTTCTTCGGCGACCGGGCACACTTCGCTGAGGAAATGTTTGAGGTTTGCTTCGAGGTCGGGGCGGGTGAGGTGCTCATATTTCTTGAGCATGGTGCGGATGTCTTCGATGGTGACGCCTTTGAACCCGGGGAAGTTGTCGACGAGTCCTTTGGCGAACTTGTCGAGGGCTTCGGGGGAGAGGCTGTCATAGAACGCCTTGGCTTCGGCGACTTTTTCGGGGGTGTAATCCTTTTCGGCGTTTTTGCGTTTCAGGATGAAGATTTCGAAGGCGGCGAACTGCGCCTGGTTGAAATAGAGCGCTTCGGAGCCGTCGGGGAGTTTATAGGCGAGGTCCGTGCGGACCCAGTCGAGCACCGGCATGAAGTTGTAGGTGATGACCCGGATCCCGCATTTGCCGAGGTTGCGGAGCGACTCTTTGTAATTGGCGATGTATTCTTCGCACTTGCCGCTGCGGGTTTTGATGTCTTCGTGGACGGGGAGACTTTCGACCACGCTCCAGGTGAGGCCGGCACTTTCGATGATCTTTTTGTGCTTCTCGATTTCCTCGATGCTCCACACTTCGCCGTAGGGGATATGGTGGAGGGAGCTTACCACACCG
>JAVBSA010000299.1:0-6903 GCA_031556915.1 Victivallis sp. | reverse complement strand
AACGCGTGATAGTCCGCCACGTCGCCGTCGTTGGCGTAACCGGAGGAGAAGTAGATCCAGTCGTAATGCTCCATCTTCGCCAATGCGGCGCTCATTTGCAGATTTCCGCAATAGGTGTTTTCGGCGTGAATGATATGGGCGTGGAAATCCCCCTTGAAGTAGCCGGCGCGGCGGATCTCGGGGAAATCCGGGAAGGCCGGAGTTATCTCCGTTTTGCCGGTCGCGGTAAAAGCATATTCGCCGCGCGTCCAATAGAAGGCGTTGGGCTCGTTCCAGGTTCCGGGAGACGCTTCCGCGGTTCCGTAAGGGTTGCCGCGCAGGTCGAAAAAATGCACCGGCCGGTCGCAGTCGGCGATTTTGAGAGCCGCCGGGCCCGTGCAACTCCCGCGGACGAGACGCCGCCGGGAATCGGCGGCCTGATGGAACTCCACGCCGCGCGCGGGCGCCCGGAGCATCGGCCGGAAGCTGTCGGCGAAGCCGTCTTTCATCGCCTTGAGGCAATAGACGCCGCCGACCGGCAGCGCCATCCGGAAGTTCCCCTCGCGGTCGCAGACGGCGAGTTCGCCGGTATTGCTCATAATGACGCTTTCGGGCAGCGCCCGGCCGGAGATGGCGGAGGATTCCATGCCGGACCGGGAATACCGGAACGCCTTTTCTTCCCCCACGGGTTCAAAAGAGATTTCGTCGCCGTCGATCCGGGCGATGAGCGCCGTCGGTTCCACACAGTTGCAGATCGCCTTGACCGTCTTGTGGACGATTCCTTTGCGGACGGCCACACCGCCGGGATGATAATGTCCCGCAAAAACAGCGCGGACATGGGACTAACGGTCGAGCAGCTCGAGCAGCCGGTCGCTGTCCCACATGACCGCCCCGGAGCCGGAGGCGCCGTTGTAGAGCGGCACATGGCAGAGAATGACCGCGCTTTCCTTTGCGTCGAGCGACCGGTCCAACCGGTCGCGGAGGAAGGCGAATCCTTCTTCGGAAAGCATCCCGTCCCAATCGCGGAGGCAGCGGTGACGGTTGCGTTCCCTGTAGTCGAGCGCATCCCGGAAATTCCGGCTTTCCGGCGGTGAAAAACGGCTGATGTCCAGCCCGTTCAGCACGATGAAGCGGACGTTTTTCACGGAGAAATCATAAAAAAAACTGCCGAGCCCCAGCAAACGGAGCAGTTCCTCATGCGAGTATTGAACGAAATCATGGTTGCCGACCACATGCCGGACAGGATGACGCGAATTCCGGTAGCTTTCGAGCAGTTCCGGAATTTCTTCACGCGACTGCCCGTCCCCCAAATCGCCGAGATTGACGACGAAATCGAGCTCCATGCCGTCCAGGACTTTCAGGGTCCGGCTGAGTTTTTGGGCGGCCAGATGGTAGCAGCGTTCCGCCATCGGCTCCCGAAGCGCGTATTGCGGGTCTCCGATCAACGCGAATTTTACCATAGAAATGCCCTCTTTTTTCAAACTATATTATAGCAGAAATCAAAGGCAATGGCAAGAGGATTCTGGAAATATTTTCATATTTTATTTAATCATGAAAATATTTACATCACGGCAAATCATATGCTATTTTAACCGGCTCCCGGGGAAGAGATTCCGCCGGAGTGCCGACCAGTTCAATCACCCGGTCGAGCATTTTGCTTTCATTGCAACAGTAAAAGGCGCTTCGGAGCGGAACGACGGGGGTACGGTTGTCGTCGAGCAAGGCGATCACCTGCCGTTTCTCCACCAGGTCGAACTCCATCAAACATCGCGCCGCCTCCGAATAACGGATCGTATCCAGCACCAGCCATGCGGGCCGATCCTCCGACCGGAGCATCGCGCGGAACGCCGTGAGATCCTCGAAACAGTCGCTGACCATATCGCGGGCGGGATCGAATTCCGGGAACTCCTCACACAGCACTTGCGCCACTTCGAAAACGCGGTGGACCTTGACCTCCTCCAGCTTACGGACATGCGCCAGGCCGCCGAATCCGGAAAAGAAGGCGATTTCCCGATGCCCCGCCGCCCGGAAAGCGGCCGCCGCCGCGCGTGCCGCTCCGGCATGATCCATCACCACGGTGGCGCAGGGGTGCCGGAAGGAGTCTCCGACGCCGATGACCTTGACGCCGTTTGCGGCCAGGTCCGCCAGGGCTTCTTCGAGGCGGTCGCTCATGCCGATCACAATCAGCGCTTCCGGCGCGTAGTGAAGGCTTTGGCGGAGCGTTACGCTGCGCTGCCCGTAAACGACAAGCGGCAAATAGTTCAGCTCCTGAAGTTTCCGGCAAAGTTCCTGAATGAACCGGCGGTTCTGCGGAACGTCGTGCGCGGCGGCGATCACCACGTTCTTCACTTCCGCCGGTTTCAGCTTGTGCCGGATCCCCTGGCTTTGCCAGCCGATATCGTCGACATAGCCGAGGATTTTACGGCGGATCTCTTCGCCGACATGCGGGCTGCCGTTAAGCGCCCGGGAGACCGTGGCAATGCTGACATTGCAATGCCGGGCGATATCGCGGATGGTTATTTTCTGTTTCATGGCAGAGAAGTTACACCGGAAATACCGGAAAAACAAATGTCACTGAACAATTTCCCATAAAATCAATCTGTTTCGCATAGGATCGCCATCCGAAAACGTGCGGGGGTGATCTGCAATACCTTGTCCTGTACCGGAATGCGTTTCCCGCTTTGCAATTCCTTGAAGGCGCCGGTTTGACGGCTCAACTTCAAGCGGCAGCACATTTCATCGTTCGGGAAAAAACAGAACAACAGCTGCCTGCCGTTTGCACTGCCTGATTTCACATAGATGAATTCCTTTGCTTCCGGTGAGTCCGGCAGGATCCGGAACGGCGGAATGACTCCCGCCTTCGCTGCGATTCCAGCCAGGAAGTGTTCAAAATCCGGATTCGGATTCTTCAGATAAGCGTTTCCGAAGTAGCTGCCCAGATAGATGACATGTCCTTTGCCGCAGGCGAATTCCGCAACCAGAGGCAGTTCACCGTGACGGGCCAATACGCGGGAAGCGGCCGCGCCGCCGGCCCGGAGCGGGGTGAGCCACTGACCGCATTCCAGAGAATAAACCGCGCCGTCCACGCATACCGGGAGATGCGAAGAGGTCAGCTTTCTCCGGCCCGCCTCGATGATTCCCCAACGGGCCGGAAAGCGCTTTTCCGGATATCGGTACAGCCCTTCCCCGTTGAACGCTCCGCATTCCGACTCGATCAGCAGCGTGCCGCCGGCTTCGACGAATTTCGCAATTTTTTCCTCCTGCCGGGCGGAAAGCACGATGGTCCGCGGCAGGACGATCAACCGGAATTTCGCAAGGTCGTCCAGATGCTCCGCCTCAAGGAACGTCGAAGGAACCGACTGCCGGACGAACGCCCGGGCGTAACCGTCGATGGCGCTCTGCATGCGCCCTGCTGCGCCGTCCTGCGCCCAGGAAAGATAGTAGGAAGCCGGCGAGAAAACGATTCCGATTTGCGCTTCTTCCGGCCGGTAACACTGAAAGAGCCCGGCATGCTCTTCCAGCAGTTTGCCGCTTATGCTCATGGCGGCCAACCGGGCGGGGGAAAATTCATCGTTTCCGAACAAGCCGAAATTGCCCGCTTCCCGGCCGAACACCTCATCGCGCCAGCACCAGAATAAAATGGTGTCCGCACCGCAAGCCAGGCCGTTCCAGAGCCAGCGCTGCTGTTGTTCCGGCATCACTTCATCCGAAAACTCGAACCCGCCGCCGGCGCGGCCGCCCTGCAGTTCGCTCAGCCAGATGTGCTTGCCCGCCGCAGCCGCGTGGACCATTTCCACCCGGCTGCCGAATTCCGCATCGTCGATCCTTCCCCAGGCGGGAAAACTGGAACAGCCGATTCCGTCGAGGGCTTCCGCCAGATTCCAGTCATTGCCGCGATCGAGCGGATAAATCTGGGGGTTCCCCGAATAATGGATGCTGGGACAGGCGCCGTGGGCGGTGATGACATGAGCCGGATCGACGCCGCGCATGACCGAGTAACGCCACGCACCGTGAAGGTCGGCCCGGTCGGTGATAAAATTTTCCCACGCCATCATCTCCGTATAGGGACGTTCCGGCGACTTCCCCGGGAGCACGTCGTCCCAGGTGATGTAACGGCGTTTCCAAACGTCGTTGAGAGCCTCCAGCGACCCGTAGCGTTTCCGGAGCCAGGCTTGAAAAGCCTCCAGGGTATGCGGACAGAAGCAGACCAGGTCATCCGCCTGTTCGTTCCAGCGCAATTCGTTCCAGATATCCCAGCCGTGAAGCTGCGGACAATCGCGGTAATGCCTGCCGAGCGTTTCCAGAAAACGCTTCATATGCGACAGCACGCCCGGGTGATCGAAGCAGCCGCCGGGAGTCAGGCCGAAATTGCACTCCCCCCGCAGCGTGGAGATAACCTTGCCGCCGCCGCGGTTGATCATTTCGCAGCCGGGAGCTTCGCGAAAAATCCAGTGCGGCTGAATTTCTGCGATCGAAGAAAGAACCACCTGCAATCCGTTCCGGGCCGCCAGTTCGATCAGCCGGTCATAATCGCTGAAATCGAATTCCCCGGGCCGGGATTCGACCCAGCCCCACAACACCCAGAGCTGAACCGTGTTCAAACCCGATTCCCGGATTTTCCGAAAGTCCTCTTCCCAGTATTCCCGCTCCGGAAACGGAGCCCGGTAGTATTGCACGCCGAGATTCATTTTCGATTCCTCATTCCATGTTTTTTGTAACTACAGGAGACGGCAGCTGTCACGCGAGATCCAGCGGGGGGCAACGATGCTGCGAACCGGAGTTTCCTCTTTCTTTTCAATCAGGTCGATCAGCAGATCCGCGGCTTTCTCGCCCATTTCGGGCAGGCGGTGATCCACGACGGAGAGCGCCGGGCGGAACAGGCGGAGAAAATCATAATCGTCGATTCCGGCCAGGCTGATCTCTTCCGGAATCCGTACGCCGAGCGCAGACGCCTCCTGCAGCGCGGCGACCGCGACAAGGGAATCGTGGGCCAGCAACGCCGTCGGGCGGCGCTTCAGCCCGGCAAAATAACGCATGCCAAATACGCCGGAGAGCTGACAGAATTCCGAATCGGGCGCAATGTTCTCCGGGCAGACCGAGCTGTCGAATATCAGCGCCGGATCCGGGTCCCCGCCCAGCCGGAGAACGGTTTTGCGAAAAAGCTGCTTCCGCAATTCCTTCTGATAAATTCCGTCCTGCAACCCGATCCCCAGGAAACCGATCCGGCTGTGCCCCAGCTTCATCAGTTCGGAGAGCGCAAGGGCAATGGCCTCTTCGTCGTCGAAATCGATCCGGCTCAGTCCCCCGGTTTCACGGGCGCAGTCGACGGCGACCAGATTCTGCCCGTTCCGAACCAGTTCATCCAGCCAGTCCGCGCGGGGGGCGGTTCCGAGAAGAACGACGCCGTCGCAGCGGGATTCCTCCAGCTTCCGCCGGCATACCTCCGGCGGGACCTCGCAGCTGAGATTGAAGATCAGAATGTCGTAGTCGCGCCGGGTCGCCGCCCGTTCGATTCCCCGGTAAATGGAACTCTCGTAAATATTTCCCAGGCTGCGCAAACTGGTCGGCTCCATGTAAATGCCGATGGTGCGCATGCTGTTGCTCTTCAAAGCCCGGCTGGCGAAGTTGGGCCGGTAGCCGAGTTCCGCCGCAACCGCGCGGATGCGTTCGCTTTTCTGGCGGCTCACCACGGTGCCGCCGCGCGCATGATTGAGCACAGAGGAAACTTGCGCGATGGAACAGCCGGCGTGCTCCGCGATCACTGTCAATGTAACTGGTTTGACTGCCACAGTGCTTGCTCCTACTCGTCGATTTCTGAAATGGCGCATGCGATCCGCGCGTCGTCGCATCCGTAATAAAGAATATATTTTCCCGGCAGCCGAACCAGCCCCTGGCTGAAAATCGTAAAATTCGACATCCCGAAAAATTCATACAGTTTTTCCGGCGTGAGAAACGGTTTTTCGCAACGGGCGATCAGCTTGGCCGGATTCTCCCGGTCGAAGAGCGCCCAGCCGGTAGCGAAAATGAAATCCGGCGCTCCCCAGTATCCGGGCAGCTTCCGCCGGGAATAATCGAATGCCGCCGGCGGACAGCAGGCGCCGTTGTAGATCAGTAAAATTCCGTCGTCGGTCACCAGCGGAGCGGCGGCGGCTTCACAGGTTTGTTCATCGAAATAGCCGGGCCGCGGTTTCAGCGCCGATTCCGGGAGCACTTCCCAGTGCCTGAGATCTTCGGACACGGCCAGGCGGATATCCCAATTGTACCAGTACGCCCAATATTTCCCGTTGATTTTCCGGTCGGTGACGGCGATCGCGCGCCCCGGCAGAATTTCACCGGCCAGGTCCCAATGCATGAGATCGCGGGAGAAGGCGGCCAGGCCGACCGTGTTCATGCAATTGTACGTTCCGGTATAGGTCAGCAGATATTCATCGCCGATCCGCACCAGCCGGGGGTCTTCAAAGCCGCCCTGATAAGGAGACGCGCCATCCACCGACAACTCCGGAACCGGTTGGGAATCAAGCTGAAAATGGAGGCCGTCGCTGCTCCATGCCCAACCGAGCGAGGAGATTCCCCAGTTGGATTCATCCTTGGGCTGCCGTGCCATATTGACGCCCCGGCAGAGCAATCCGACCTTCCCGTCATGCACAGTCGCGCCGGGGTTGAAAATCAGGTCGGCGGCAAACCCGTCCCCCTGCGGGCGCAGGATCGGATTCCCTTCATAACGATAAAAGCGTTCCACCCAGGAGAGACTTTCCGGCAGCTGCGTTGCGATCATAAGGAACCTCCATTATAAAAAAACAAACGTTTCATTGTTTTATATTATGAATCGGATCAAGAGAAAAAGCAAGCTCTTTTCATTGCGGATTTCAAAAAAAACAGAAAAAACAAACGTTTCATTTCGGATATGGGACATGCTTCTGCCGT
>JAVBSA010000103.1:0-7563 GCA_031556915.1 Victivallis sp. | reverse complement strand
CGAACACATGGATGATGAAGGGGCGCAACCGGTGGAGGTAGCCGTGCAACTCATACTCCCCGAAGAGGGCGGGATCCGGAACCGGTTCGATTGCCGCCCAGTTTTCGGATTCGAACCCGCAGTCGCCGCTCACCGGGCAGCGGTGATAGAAGAGGGTGTTGAGAAGCTCCGCCGCTTTCGCCGGATCGCGATCGGGAAACAGGGGAGTGAGGCCGAAATAGAGCCCGGCGCGGCGGGTTTCTGCCAGAAACGCTTCCCAGGCCGCCATCCCCTCCGGGTCTGCCAGTTGTTCCATCGCAAGTTCAATCTGGAGCCAGTTGAAGCCCTCGCGGGCATACCGTTCCGGCAGTGCCGCCGCCTCGGCGGCCGAAGCGGGGAGCCGGAGGAGGCGGGCGCGCGGCTCGAACCGGTGGAAATTCCGGTCGCGTATGCCATCCGGCGTCAGGGCGAACGGGGTCAGGAACGACATGAAGTTTCCTCCTCAAGGATCAATTGGTTGAATTCGCGGGTGTTCTTGGAGTTGCCGATGCCGTCCCCCCAGAAAAGGTAGCCCTCCCGCCCGGAGCCCTCCCGCCCGGCGGCGTTGACGATCAGCGAACAGGGGAGACGCAGCCCGGCCCGGAAGAGCGGAAGCCCCAGCTCCTCCCGGTTGAGGCGAAGCGAGTAAAGCCGGAAATTCCGGAACTCCAGCCGGGAGACGGTAAGCTCCGCCGGGGCCGCCCCCGATTCGGAGCGGTGACGGAACAGCACCGGGCGCCCGGCGACGGCGGCCGCGCCGAGTTCGGTCGCCCGATCGCCCGGTTCGACCGTGCTCCGCAACGCAAGCTGAAGCGAATCCGCCCGCCAGGCTTCGGCGGCGGAAAAAGGCTGGTGGAACGCGGGGGAATCAACCAGAACTTCCAGCAGCAGCTCCTCCGGGTTCCAGCCGAAGCGGAAGGCGGCGCGGCGGGAGGGGACGTGGATTCCCACGGCGCTCTTCCAACAATCGACGCCCTCCAGGCGGGTCCACTCGGCGCCGAGTTCGTCGAAGCGGGCAAGCTCCGGCGGAAACGATTCCCGGCGGGGAACGGCAAGGCGGCGACAGGGGTCGGCGAGGCAGAAGACCGACAGGGGGGCCATCCGGCCGGCGGCGTCCTCCACCCGGAGCTCCGCCTCCTTTTCCGTCAGGTTGAGAATGACGGCGCAACTTTGCGCCTCCCCGGGGGCAAGAAGCAGTTCCTCCGGGAATTTCCCCTCCCGGATCGAAGCGCCGGCGGGGAGACGCAGCCGGGGCCGGACCGTCAGCGCTTCCGCCGCCAGATTGGTGAAGACGCATTCAAAAACGGCGTTGCCGGGGTCGGGCCAGCAGTATCCCTCCACGCGCCAGGTCATTTGCTGCGGGTTGAAATGGAAACGGCCGACCACAGGATAAGCTTCACGCAACGCCGGGCGGTAAGCGGCCGCCCCCGAATGGAGGCGCATCGCTTCCGTCGCCGTATCGAGATGCGGAGCGACGGCGGCGAAGGGGGCGATCCAGTAACCGAAGCCGTCCGGGAACTTTTTTCCCCTCAGGCACCTCCCGTCGATGCCGTAACCGTCGCCGGGAAGATCCGCCGGCGCGGAAAGAGCCGCGACTGCCGTGTCGCCGCGGCGGAAAACCCGTCCGCATCCCGGCAGATCCCCCGCATAATGGGCATGCGACAAAAAGCGCACCGTCGTCAGGTACGCGGCGAGGGAACGCATGGGCGTATGGCGGAAATCCATCATGCCGAAATTGTTGGCGTATTCGTCATAATATTGCAGTACGAAGGCGTAGAAGGCCCGAACGCCGCACGCCTTCGCTTCGACCGCCTTCCGCACCAGGTCGAGGGCCGAACGGCGGTCGTCCGCCGCTTCCGCGCGCGGGGTGCCGGCCGGCCACGGCTTGCCGCATTCGGAGAGGATGAGAGGCAGGTGCTCGTTCCCCGCCGCCGCCAGCGCCTTCCGGAAATCGGCGATTTTATCCGCCAGCGCCGCGGGGGGATCATAGTCGTGAAAGCTGAGCGCGTCCGCCGCATGGGCGAGCCCATTCGCGAGAAAGGCGCGCAGCATCCGGAACGAACGGTTGTTGCCGATGAATGCGCCGCCGACCAGGGGGACTTCCGGCAAAGCGTACGACAAGGTGCGCAACAGCGCGCCCGCCTGGTCGCCGGGAAGCCCCGCGCCGAGGCCGCCCTCCGGCTCGTTCCAGACTTCGAGGAGATTCCGGGCGAGGTTGAACTTTGCCGCGATGGCCCGCCAGGAAGAGGCAACTCCGGCGAGGTCGCCGGGATAGGGGTTCCCTTCGGCGAGGCTCCAGGAGGGAGCCCGTTCAAAATTTTCGAGAACGCGCAATCCGTTGATGCCGGCGATCCGGCGAAACGTTTCCGCGTCGAGAATATTCCAATCGAACTTGCCGGGTCCGGCAGCTTCGAGCCGGTGCCAGAGCAGCCGGTCGCGGATGTTGCCGACACCGGCACGGTGCAGAAGGCGGCCGTATTCCCCGGCCATCGCCGGAATCTCCTCCGGCTCCATCATATGCCGGAAGACGGTGTTCGGGAAATCGATGCCGAAAAAGGGATCCGGTTCGCCCGTAAATTCCGGCTGGACGAGGAGACCGCAGCGCTGCTCCCACTCCGGGAATTGGTATTCGTAAAACCCCGCTTCCGGCGGCAGCGGGAGGTTGAAGAGATTTCCATCCCCGCATTCCGCCTCACCTTCTCCGATCACGTCCCCGCTGTAACCGGAGAGGCGGTAGAAAATGCCGCCCTTTCGCGGCGGACCGTGAAGCCGGAACACCGCCGCCGGAGCCGCCGGAACTGCGACCAGCTGAGAAGGCGAGACCGGTTCCACCGGCACGATTCCGGGATCGAAAGGAGGGCGCATTTAAAAAAACCTGAGATTACGGATCGAGAAGACGGAAACGCGGCAGGGCTTGTTCAGCACGCCGGGAATCAAAGTAATGATCGCTTCGGGCGCTTCGCGGAAGTAGACGCGGCGCGTCTCCCACACCCCCTTCTTCGGCCCGCCGGGAGTCAGGTCGGAGTACTTGCGCGGAGCCTCCGAGGCCGCGAAGAAGATGCCGGAGTTGACGAAGTCGGCCTCCTCCCCTTCCGCGCGGATCTCGTAGGCGACGCCGGTCATGCCTACCGCGCTCTCCCCCGGCCGGAGGTCGTATTGCGGAAAAGCCCAGCAATCGGCCCCTTCCCGGTACCGGGTGGTGAACCGGACCGCGTTCTCGCCGGGAAGATCCTCCGCCGTCATCGCGCCGCCGGAATCCGGCCGCCAGTTCGCCGCTTTCGCCGCGCCCGGAATCGGCACTTCGCCGGTGGAACGCTGAAAATGAAGCACGATTCCGGGGGCCTGACCGCCGGCTTCGGTAAACGGTATGCTCATATGCCGGCGGCCGGCCATATCGAACTCCCAGGCGAATTCCTCCTGTCCCCCGGGCGCAATCCGGCGCTTCTGTGATGCGCCCCCCTCCGGAACGAGAACGACTTCACGCGGTTCGGCGGAGAGGTTGTATGCGGTCAGCTTGACCGTAAAGCGCGGTTCGTCGGGGTAATAGTCGGCCACGCCCCGCCGGAACGCTTCGGCGTGATGGCGGAGAATCACCGGGGGAACCCGGCGGGGAAGCGCCCGTCGCGCGGCCATCCGCCGGTGAGCGCGCATAGCCGCCGTGGCGGTGTCGGGCCGGAAACGCGCACACTCCTCCAACTCGGCGTAAAGGAGGCCGCCGGCAGCCGGGAGGTTCCCCTCCGCGTCGGGTGTGAGGCAAGATCCGTCGATGGCGAACCAGCGCCAGTCCGGCAGAGCCCCCGCGGGGAAGCTCTCATCCTTCACCGCGACGGCCGCCGTCAGCTTTTTGCCGTCGGTAAAGACCCGGACCGGCTCCGCCGCGCCGGGAACGGCGAGATCCCCGGCATATTGTTTGCCGGAGAGAAGCATGACCGCCGCCGCGTAGGCCGCGAAGGCGCGCTGGGGGCTGTTGTTGTAGTCGAAGAGTCCGAAATTATTGCTGTTCTCGTCGAAGTAGGGGAGGCAGAAAACATAGTACCGCCCGACTCCGAAGGCTTTCGCTTCGACCGCCTTGCGGACGATCCAATCCGCCGAGGCGAGATCCTGGGCCAGGGGGGCGCGTTCGCTCCCCCGCCGCCACGGCTTGCCGCACTCGGTGATCCAGAGGTCGGGAAAGCCGCCGGGGGAGTGCGCCGCCAGGTAACCGGTCACCCGTTCCAGGGCGTCCGACAACTCTCCGGGCGAACCGTAGTGGTTGAAGGCGAAAGCATCGTTGGCCTCCAGGAAACCGTTTTCGGCGTACCGCTGAAAGAGATGCCGGGAAACGGCGTGGCCGGAGGTTCCCGCAAACGCCATGCCGACCACCGGCGTCGTCAACCCCTCTTGCCGGAGCAGAGCGCCAGTCAGCCAGGTCATCGTCGCCGTGCCGTCCGGCGGAGCATTCTTGGAAGAGACGTCGTTTTCATTCAGCACCTGGATGCCGGAGGCGGCGGCGCTTTCGCGGCGCAGCATATCCGGATAAGCCCCTCCGGTCAATTTCTCCAGCAATGGAACCTGCCGGACCACCTTCTCCGGCGGAGTTTCGATGCCGCGCGTGGTTCCGAGCCAGCCGGGGAAGTGTTCGTAAAAGGTGAGGATCCGCAAGTCGTGCCGGAGCGCGTACGCCCCGAGGTCGCCCGCGAAGGCGCGGTTGAAATCATATGTTGTTTCCGACGGCGCCCGGTGGAAGAAGGCCGCCATCTCCCGCACCTGGCGGATACCGCACCGGCGGAGCATCCGGAAATAATGTTCCATCCCTTCGGGACCGGTGAAGAATCCATGCTGCCGGTCATGCCGGGAATGGAGGTATTTGACACCCAGAATCGAATTGACGCCCCAGAAGTCGTCGGCAGCCCCGGTATAAGGAGGTTGCCAGATGAGCCCGAAACGTGAACCGATTTCCGGGAACACCAGTTCGCGGAAGCCCTGCTCCGCGGGGAGTTCGACCGTCAGCTTTCCGTCGGAGACTGCGGCTTCTCCCGCGACGCCGGCGGGCTTCCCCCGGTAGTCGTCCAAGTGGTACCGGAGACGCGTTCCCGCAGCGAACCCCTCGGCCGTCAACGTCAGCCGGGCCGGTTGACCGGGCGAAAAGAAGAAATCGAGAGGGCTGTTGCCGTAGAGCGATTTCTTCCCCGTCTCCGGCTGCCGGAGCGGCAGCACTTTCCCCTCGCGGTCGAGCCACTCGAGCTTGCGGATCCGGAATTTCAGGCGGTCGGAGCTGGCGATCAGCTGAATCTGGCAGATCCGCGCCCCGGCCGGATCGTAACGGGGGTGGAGTTTCGCCTCGGCGACCTGCCATTCCCCGGTCTCCCGGAGGGAAAGGGGGAAGTAATTCGGCACCCCCTCCTGCTTCGGCAGCACGACGGAACCGGCGGGGTTGCCCGCTTCCGCCCGGCATTCGAGGCGGAGCGAGACGGCTCCGGCCAGCCGTTCCCCCGGCAGCAGATGGAACATCGGGTAGATCAACCGTTTCTCCTTCCCTGTGAAATCAACTTCGAACACCAATGAGGAATCCGTTTCATCGAAACGGATCTCCGCCGGGGCGCTTCCGAGCGCTTTCCAACGGTTCGGGTCGCGCCAGTCATTTGCACCGGCGCCCAGGACAGCGGCCAGCAGCGCCGCGATGACGAGTGTTTTCATCCGTTTCCCCTCAATCGAATTTCAGGAACACGCGGTCTTCCACCATCCGGGTGAACCCCATTTCAACCAGATCGAGGCGCTTCGGGTTCGCCACGTGCCCGTCGGCGAAGGCCGTCACCCCGGAGGCGAGATGGTTCAAACCGGCAAGATAATAATAGCTGGAGACGGGAGCGAAATAGGCGATGTTCGCATCGAGCAACGCCCCGGTATACCCCGAAGCGGAGTGCGCGTAGGTGTCCGAAAACAGCATCAGCCGAGAGTGGTTCTTCATGCGGTTATAGGCGTACATGAGCACATAAGGCGAATTGGTGCAAAGGCTGTAGAACCGGCCGAACAAAGCATCGCGTTCGGCGGTTTTGGCGGCGCTGGCGTAGGTGGTGTTCTGAATCGCCTGCAAGTGGTTGAAGATGCCGTAGATGCTCCAGGTGTCGTCCTTGATTTCCAGCGAAGTGCAGCTCAAAAGCGAACGTTTTTCCCGGCTGAGGTACCCGTTCGCCCGCAGGATGGAGCCCCATGGCCGGTTGTCGGCCACACCGTAGATGATATCCCCGTAGTCGTTCGCGTAGAGGATCATCGCCTGGGTGACCTGGCGCAGCTGCGACGAACAATTGCTCCGCTTCGCCATCTCGCGGGAGCGGTTCAGCGCCGGCAGCAGCATCGCGGCGAGGATGGCGATGATGGCAATCACTACCAGTAATTCGATCAGTGTGAATTTCTTTCTCATCGTGACGTTCCTTATGTTAACTCATAATCCGGTCGAGGAGTTCTTTGGCGATATCGTGAATTCTGGTATCGAAAAAACAGGCGTCGAGCGAGCAGAAATAGCGCAGCTCGAGGTTGCGGTGAAACAGGACGAAAAGTTCTTCCGGCACCTTGATCCCGAGTTCGAGAATCGCCTGAATCGCCCCCGGCACCGCGTTGTCCGGGTAGACGATCAGCGCATCGGGGCGCGGAGAAAGCGTGAGCAGCTCCATGGTGTTGCGGTAGCCGATTTCCCCCCAGCTTTCGAGGTCGATGGCGTTTTCGGGGATGATGCGGGTGTTGCGGGCCATGATCCGGATATTTGCGGATTTCAAGCCGAGCGTGAGGAAACTCGACGGCCACTCCGGGTTGCCGGCGGCGGCGATGACGGCGATCCGGCGGCAGCCGTGTTCCGCCAGTTGGCGGGCCATCGCGTCGAAGTCGTGATGAGGGTCGTACATGAGACAGGTTTTCTTGATGGGCAGCCGGTTGAACCAGTTTCGGTCATAAGTTCTGGTTATTACACCTATAACAGCTTGGATTTCATTTCCGAGAATCGCCCGCTGCAGATCTTCGGGGATGGCGCCGTGCTGCTCCCGGGGGCGGCAATCGTCGAAAATGAGATACCCGATCCCGCGCTCCCGGAGTTCCGCGCACAGGAGTTCGCGCAGCATCGAATAGTAGGCAAGGTCGGTCGGCGAACCGAGTCCGCAGGAGGTGTAAAGCCCGATCCGTTTGACCGTTCCGGCGCGCGGGGCAACGAACATCCCGCGCCCGTGCTGTTTGTTGAGGAGCCCGCTGTAGACCAGTTCATCGGTCGCCAGTTTGACCGAGAAGAGGTTGGTGTTCCACAATTTCGCCAGCTCGCGCAAAGAGGGGAGCTTTTCGCCGCTCTCGAGCATGCCCGATTCGATCTTGCCGCGCAAATAGGCCGCCAGCTCCAGATGAATGCCGGCGTTCCCCGCCCGGCGGAAGTCTTTTAGAATATCAATAATCATGCCATATTCCTAAAACAGTTATATCAGTTGACATTAATTATAGCAAACAAACGATGGGAAAGCAAGAGGGGGAATTCAGAAAAACCGTTTTTTTTCGGTGCGGGAGTAATGGGTTATTTCGCCGGGCTTT
>JAVBSA010000584.1:0-8976 GCA_031556915.1 Victivallis sp. | reverse complement strand
CCGGCAGAAGTTTGTTCCTGCTGCCGCTCGGCCTGGCCGGGCTGTTGCTGGCGCTTGCGAAAGCCTTCCGGCGCAAGGCTGACGTCAGGCTCTGGCTGCTGCCGGTCTTCGTCGGAATCTACTGGGGGGCGATCGCGCTCTTTTACATTCTGTCGCGGTTCCGCGCGCCGATTCTGCCGCTTATCGCGGTGGGGGCGGGGTGCTTTATCGGCTGGGGGATCCGGCGTTGGAAACTTGCTCCGGACAAACGGAAAAAACTTCTCCTCCGCGGCGGACTCCTTTTTCTTGCAATGTTCTGGCTTTGCAGCAGTTCCTACGATTTTTACCGTGCCGGCTGCGAGCCCGCCCTGATGCGTATCTTCCGCCCCGACGGAACCGTCGTCGCCTACGGCGGTCCCACCTACCGTCTCGATTACGGCCCCATGACTTTCGGCGACTGGCAGGAGCTTGTTTTGGAACGCGGCACGCGGCTCGGCAAGCAATTTGCCGGGGCTCACACGCCGCGCGAGGTTCAATGGAACATTCTGTGCGCCAAGCCGGGCCGCATCCGTTTTCTGGTGAACAAAGTGCCTCGCTTTCATGAAATTGAAAAGCCCGGTTTTGTCGAACTCCGCTTCCCGGTAAGCGGCGACAAACTTGAAATTGAAGTGACCGACGTGCGTGGAGAACATTTTCTGCTCTACGACGCCCAGCGGAATTATCACCGTTCGAGCCTGAATGGAGCCCCCCTCAACGGCGAGTGGCTCATGCGGCTCTACGAGTGAGCGGGGAGGCGAAGCCGACCGGGTCCAGGGCCTTTCGGCCTTGGCGGGGATTCTCAAGGGCGAGCAGCCCTTGAGTGGAGTTTGAGGCAAAGCCTCAAGTTTTCTCGCGCGCCGGTGACGCGGAAAAAGGAAAATTTTGCTAAAAATTTTCCGCCACCAGGCGCGCCGACGGTCTGCTTTGACCGTCAGGTCAAACAGACGCCGACCGCTGTCTGGCTCCCACGGTTCTGAAACAGCTTTCTGCCATCGATGGCACAATTTGCAATAAATCTTTGATTCCCCACTTGACTTTCGTTTGGAAGCATCTATTTTATCATCGAATGCCAACGATGGCACATAAAGGATTTTTCATGGCGGCAACGTTGAAAATGGTAGCGGAACGGGCGGGGGTGTCGATTCGCACCGCCGGCCGGGCGCTTTCCGGTTCGGGCCCGGTGCGTTCCGAGGTGGCTCACAAGGTGCTCGAGGCGGCGCGGGAACTTCAGTATGTACCGAACGCCGCCGCGCGCAGCTTGAAACAGCGCAGCAGCCGGATCGTCGGAATCCTGACCGGGGACACTTTCAGTACCGAAGCCGGCCAGCGCAAAGTCAGGATGCTCGGCGAATCCTTGCGCCGGAGCGGGCGGCACACCTTGCTCGGTGCGCTGCCCGGCACCCTCGAAGAAACCCGGAGTCTGCTCCGGAGCTGGGTCGGCATTGCGGAAGCGGTCATTTTTCTCCATTGGCGCAACTGGAATCCCGAGACATTGCGGGCGATTCCGATCCGCTTTCTCTTTCTTGACTGCAAGCTTGAAGACGAGCGTTTCGACCGGGTCGAAGAGGATCGCGAAAGCGGCGTCGCCGCCGCCGTGTCGAGCCTGATCGGGAGCGGGCGCAAGCGGATCGTCCGGGCGGGCGGCAGCACCGCCACGGGGCGCCGGGCCGGATTCGAGCGGGCCATCGTGCCGGGGGTGGAAAGTTTTCAGATCGACTGCGGCGGGCTCGAATTCATTCACGGTTTCGAGGCGGGCGGGCGAATCATGGAGCTCAAGGCGGACGCCGTCTTTTTCGACACCGACCGCATGGCGCTCGGCTTTTACCGTTACGCACAGCAGCATGGGATCCGGATTCCGGAAGACGTTTCCGTGGCCGGCTTCGACAACGACGGCGCGGGCGCGTTCGCCCTGCCGGCCCTCACCACCGTCAGCCACCCCGACGGCGAAATGGTCGAATTCACCGTGGCGAGATTGACCGGCCCGCCGGAAAATCCCGTTAAAAAAGTGTTTCCAAACCGGCTGATCAGCCGGGAAAGCATATCATTCTTCAAAGGAGAAAACAACAAATGAAGAAACGTTATTGCCTGGTCGGGACCGGCAGCCGGTCGGAGATGTACATCAAAGCGATTTTGAACGATTTCAAGGAACACGCCGAACTTGCGGCCATCTGCGACTCCAACTCCAAGCGGATGGAGTATTACAACAAGGTTGTCCTCAAGCAGAGCTGCAACAACCATCCCGACCTGCCCACCTTCAAGGCGCAGGATTTCGACAGGATGATCGAAATCCACAAGCCCGACGTGGTCATCGTCACCTCCATGGACCGCACCCACCACAAGTACATCTGCCGCGCCATGGAACTCGGCTGCGACGTCATCACCGAAAAGCCGATGACCGTCGATCCCGAAAAGTGCCAGCAGATCATCGACACCAAGAACCGCACCGGCCGGAAACTCACCGTCACCTTCAACTACCGTTACGCCCCGCGCAACAGCAAGGTCAAGGAAATCATCCAATCCGGCATCGTCGGCGAAATCACCAGCGTCCACTTCGAGTGGCTGCTCGACACCCAGCACGGCGCGGACTATTTCCGCCGCTGGCACCGCAACAAGGCCAACTCCGGCGGCCTCATGGTTCATAAGTCCACCCACCACTTCGACCTGGTCAACTGGTGGATCGGTTCCGAGCCCGTCACCGTCTTCGCCATGGGCGACCTCAAGTTCTACGGCAAAATCAACGCCGAAAAACGCGGAGTCACCGAGTTCTACAGCCGCGCCCGCGGCAGCGAAGTCGCTAAAAAAGATCCCTTCGCCCTCAAGATCAAGGAATCGGACCAGGCGCTCATGGGCCTCTATTTCAATGCGGAAAGCGAAGACAGCTACTATCGCGACCAGAGCGTGTTCGGCGACGGAATCGACATCGAAGACAACATGGGCGTGATGATCCGCTACAAGAACAACACCGTCATGACCTACAGCCTCTGCGCCCATTGCCCCTACGAAGGCTACCGCGTGGTCTTCAACGGAACCAAAGGGCGCCTCGAGTTCAACGTCATCGAGAAATCGTTCTGCAGCGCCGAAGGCGAGGATTTCAACTCCTTCGGTATGCGCGAGCTCGAAGAAGACCGCTCCAAACTCTCTCCCGAAATCATCTTCCAGCCCCACTGGGGCAAGGCCCAGGTGATCGATTATTCGGTGGACAGCCTCGCCGGCCACGGCGGCGGCGACGCCCGGTTGCTGAAGCATCTCTTCGTCGGAGTCGACGAAGATCCGCTCGGCCTCGCGGCGGACTACATCGACGGAGCCAAGTCGATCCTCTCCGGAATCGGAGCCAACATCTCCATGAAAACCGGCCTCCCGGTCGATGTGCGCACTCTCGTCAAACTCTGAGAAAAGTTCCGCAAAGTATTGACATGGTTCTCCTGGCGATCTATTGTATCGCCAGGAGATTTTTTTTATGGTTTTCAAGCGAAAGCATATTCTTTGGCCGTTGCTCCTGATTTTTCTGCTTTTCAGCGGGATTGCCGTCTATTGGGGAAAGATCAAGATTCCTTTAGCGGATTGCCGGAGCAGATTGCGATCAATTGCGTTCTCCCTGGTGCAATATACCGCCGATTATGAGGGGGAATTTCCGCCGGGAAACGATGCAAAAGGGTTGAACATCCTGGTTTCAACCGGGTTTCTGGTCGACAAAGAGATCTACATTTGCCCCGCCGCCGGCCGCCCCGTCTACTGCTATCTGGCGGGAGCTTCCTATCGCTGGAAGGATTGCCCGGTCGTCTTCGAGCCGCCGGGCACCCATCCGGGCAACCGGGTCAACATCGGTTTTACAGACTGCCGCGTGGAGGAGTTCAAACTGCCGAAATCGGTCGATTCCGTCAAAAAGCTGATTGTCTACCTGGCGGAACAGGCGAAAGAGCCGGAGGTGAGAGAATTCCTGCTGAAGAATGCAAATGAATTTTCCAAGGAACGTCTACAATGAAACCATTCCTGTTTTTTTCCGCGCTTTTTTTTTCCTTCTCCGCTTCGGCGAGCATGCTTCCGCCGGAGCTTGGGGTGACCGCTTTGATGCGGGCGTGCCGTGACGGTTCGATTGAACAGGTGCGGACGCTGCTGGCCGCCGGAGCCAAAGTCGATGAGCGGACGTGCGATCAGTATCCGCCGCGCCGGAGCGCGCTCAATTATGCGGTCCGGGGGGCGAAGCCGTTTGAGGCGACCGCGCTTCTGTTGGAACACGGCGCCCGGGTGGAGCGTGCCGAAAGCTTGTTCCATGACCTTTCGCAGGCGAGGTACGGGAAGAGCCCGGAGCAGTTCCGGGAGCTGGAAAAAACGCTTGCCCTGTTGCTCGGACGGACAACGTTCCTGCTGACCCCGAATACCATGCTTTGCAATGTCATCCGGTACGGCGTTACCGACCGGTCGGTCTTCGAACGACTGCTTGAGCTGGGGGCGGATGTCAACTCCCGCCTGGTGGAAGCTCCTCCGCTGATTTGCGCCCTTTCGGGGAAAAATCAAGTTGCGTTCGAATTTCTGTTGGAACACAAAGCCGATCCGAACATTCGCGACCGGCAGAATATTCCGGCGGTGAATTTCGCCGCGAACGCCGGTCAGCTGAAGAGGCTGATCGAAGCGGGGGCCGCTATGGATTCCGCCGACGCCTGGCTTGGCTGGATCGATGCGGAACTCCTGAAAACGGTTCTCGCCAAAGGCTGCAAAGTAGGGGAAAAGGGAGTTGTAGCGGCCGGGGGAAATCCGCACCTGCCGGAGCTCCTGGTGCTGCTGGCGGAGAATTACAACAAGCCGCTGCCGTTGGGGGACATGGCGTTCTCCGCAGCCAAACGGGGGAGGATCGGCAACTTGAAATTCCTGGCCGGACGGGGAGTTTCGTTCCAGGGGGAAACTCCCTTCATCCCAGTTGTTTGGGATTCCCATGAACTTTCGGCGGAACGAAAATTGGAGACGGTTCAATTCCTGCTGGCGGCGGGAGCTGCGCCCGATGCCGCCGGTGAAGGCGGTGTCACCATGCTGATGAAATGCGCCGGGGCACGGGATCTCGTCTCTATGGAACTGCTGCTGAAACACGGCGCCGATGCGAAACGCAAAGACAACCGGGGGTGGGATACGCTTTATTGCCTTCTTTCCCGGCGGCAATATGGGCCGCTGGAACAAGAGGCCGATCCGGTTCCGGTGCTCCGGCTGCTGATGAAGCACGGCGTCCGGATCGACGGTGCCGACAAAAACGGGTGCACCCCGCTCCACACCGCATTGCTTCATGAACAGACACCCGCATTGATTCGTGCTCTTGTCGAATCGGGTGCGGCCGTCAACGCCGCCGCGGCTACCGGCGTCACCCCCCTTATGTTGAGCGCCATGTATTACCCGGCGGAAATCACGAAATTCATGCTTGACCGGGGAGCGCGCATCAACGACCGGGACGACACCGGCTGGAACGCCCTCTTCTACGCGACGCGGCATTGGCCCAAAAGCCACGGCTGCCTTCTCTACCCGACCGCCCGTCACCGGAACGACAAAGACGCCGCGGAAACCGTCGCCCTGCTGATCGAACGCGGGATCGACGCAAAATCGACCGACCGAACCGGCGCAAGCGCCTTGACGCAAGCCGGGAGTTGGGCGGGGGAGCCGACGCTCCGACTGCTCTTTCAAGCCGGGGGCAAGGAAGCGCTGAACGCTACCGATCGGTACGGGCGAAACGCGATCCTCTATGCTGGCGCGTACAATCAGGATCGCCGGGCTCTTCCCTTTCTGCTCGAATGCGGCGCGGATCCCAATTCCTATATGCGCTCGGGCAAATACCCGGAACGGGAGGAAGGCTTCGAAATCTCCTCCCGCCGCGCGAAATTCGGCGTCGGCATCCGGGAAAGTTATCACAACTCGGCGGGAATCGGCTGGATCGCCCCGCTCCTGGCATTGGTCGCTTCCCGGCAGGATGCGGAACTGGTCAAGCTGCTGCTCGACCACGGCGCGGATGCAAACATCAAACACCCGGATCACGGTGAGCCGGCGATCGATCAATTTGCAATCACCACGGAAATCGCATTCATGCTGCCGAATCGAAACCGGAAATCTCTGGAAAACTTCGTTTTTGAGGAACTCTGCCGTTATGAACCGCCGGAAACGCTGGCGAAACTTTACGCCGCGCTTCCTCCCATGGATGAGTACGCCCGAATCAAACTTCTGGATTCCTCCCTCAGGAAAGCCCTGGCGAACAACTCCCTCGACAGCGTCCGGTTTCTCATCGACGCGGGTGGTAATTTGTATGAATCATTGATCTGGAATGCGGTCCGGAACTCCAACCATCCCGAGGTTCTCCTCTTTCTGCTGAAGGAGACGCCGGGAGCCGCCGCCGAAAACAGAGAGGTTCTATTCAGCGCGGATTCCCCCGCAATCGTGGATATCCTGGTTGCCCGGGGCGCCGATGTCAATCACCGGGAAAAAAGAGACAGGCAAACCCCGCTCCACCGGGTTTGCGAAACGGGGCTCGGCTCTCTCGAGCGCTTCCGCCTGATGGAAGCCCTGCTGCGTCACGGCGCGGATCCCAACGCCCGGACAAGCGCCGGCGTTACACCGGCGGCGCTTCTGCTTGAGAGTGAACGCGGCGAAGCGCTTTACCGGATGCTCGAACTGCTGGCCCGGCACGGCGCAAGGATTTCCCCGGAGAAGCAGTAGCTATTGGCGGAGGATCTCGTAGGCGAACACGGCGCTGTTTTCGGGGCCCGAGTCGGTGGCGGCGGTGAAGGTGATTGCGCCGTTGACCGCTTTGAGCGGGAGTTCTCCGAGGGTTTCGCCTTCGATGCTGAGCGTGCGCAGCAGGAAATCGCCGTTGCCGAGGGCAAGCGTAATTCCGGCGCTGCCGCGGCGGACGAGGTAGGGGGAGAAATTACCCCAGTTGTACATGCGCAGCTCGTTGCGGAAGACGCCGAGTTTCTGGCCGCTGGCCTTGACGTCGGTCAGGTGGAGCACGAGGACGCGTTTGCTCTGTTCGAACGGCAGGTTGTCGAGGCTGCCGGCGAAGACGGTGGCGAAAACCGTGTTGCCCGATACACTTATATATTTCCCGGCTAAGGATTTGCCGGGTACGACCAAGGCTTCGCTTTTCGGGGTGGCTACTTTGAACGTTCCGGCTTCGGCGTCGATGGTGATTTCGCCGGTGGAGCTGGTGATTTTCCCGGAGTCCGGTTGTTCCGTGAAGAAGCTTTCGAGGGTGCGGACGCCTTTGGGGGCGGTGCCCCCGGCGGGGAGGACGGCGGAGGCGATTTTATTCTTGAACCCGTACCGCACGAAGGATTCGGGGAAATTGGATTCCTTGCGGGTGGGCCAGTTCCGATAGGCGACGGAACGGTCTTCTTTCCACATATCGGCGGGGACGCCGCAGATCAGGGTCTCCTTGGCGGGGGCGACGTCGCCGCGCAGGTAGAACATCGAGGCGATCAGTTCGGAGAAGGCGAGGATGGGGTCGTTTGCGTTGGAAAAGCTGCCGAGGTGGCCGCCGTCGCCGAGCGGATCGATAGGCCAGGTTCGCGAATAGTCGATGAACTGGAAGCGGAAGATGCCGTCCCACTCCTGGAACGCTGCCATGGCTCCAATGGCGACCCCGCCTTCGCTGCGGTGGCGGTTGGGGACGCAGAAGTTGAATTCCGTGACGGTGAAAGGCTTCCCGGCGATCCGCGCCGAACCGCAGAGGAGCACCCGGTGAAAATAGTCCTTCACCGCGCTGCGGTCATGATTCTGGAACGGCATCTGGAAGTCTTTCTGCGGGAAACTCGGGTGATCGAAGTAGAAGTGGTTGTCGACATAATCGAATGTATTGCGCGGAATCGCCAGCGCGTAGTTGTCGCCGCAGGAGATATCCGACAGCAAAGTCGGCACGCCGATTCCGCGCAGGTAATCCCGGAGCTCCGTATAGACAGCCACATGATGGTCGAGGAGGAAGCGCAGCCACAGTTTGGGCTCCACTTTGGCGGGATCGTTCCCGGTTTTGGCGCACCACGCTTCGAAGACCGGCTTCATCAGTGCGTTCCGTTCGGGATCGGCATTGGGATAGGTATATTCCCTGTGGATCGTCAGCATCGGATCCTCGTTGATGAGGCCGGCGGAGATCAACGCGGGATCGTCCTTCAACGCCATTTTCGTGTGCGGGTTGACGGTACAGAGGAGTGTTTTCGAATATTCCTTGAGGTTGTCGCGCAATTTCGGGTCGAACATCATCCGGGTTTTGACGTCGAACATATTGCTGTATCGGCGGTCGAATCCGGTCACGCGGCTGATGTAGAGGTCGATGGTGACGTAAAGGCCCCGTTCCTTGCATCTGGCAAAGAGATAGAACAAACGGTCGAGGCGGTCGGGGTCGACTTCGGGCGCGGTTGCGCCAGGCCTGATGAGCCCGTTGTCGAAGTGGTGGAACCGGACGGCGTTGTAGCCGGCCTTGACGATGCGGTCGACGAGAATATCGGTCTGGTTGCGGTCGAGATAGTTGGCGTCGGAACAGATGTTCGCTCCGAGGAAACGGGCCTGCCGGTCCGGTTGGTTCTCGAAGACGAACCGCCCGTCGCGGGCGATCACCCGGCCGTATTTGCCCGCCGGAGCGTCGGCGTTGCGGGAGAAGTCGAGCGCGCTCCCCGCTTTCCGGTCTTTATGGAAGGTGAAAGCCTTGTAATCCTTGCCCGCTTCGACGACGAAGGGCACTTCGACGTCGCTCCCCTGCGGGAACGGCGGGGTGCCGGCGACTCCGGTCGCCGCCGTCACCAGCCACACCGAACGGTTTGCCGTGGCAAAGACGATCCGGGCGATGGGTTTATTGGAGACTTTGAACCGGCTGAGATACAGCCCGATGAGGGAACTGCGGTTCTGGGAGCGCCATACCAGCGTGGCGTTGGGATAACTCTCGGAGCCACCCCACCAGTTGCCGACGTCCCGGCGGTCTTCGACGTCGATTTCCTG